>JBDRTC010001080.1:0-6997 GCA_043824335.1 Planctomycetota bacterium
GCTCGACCCACCCTACGCCGTTTTGCACATTCCACTCTGCAAACATTTGCCCTTGCCGCTTAGTTGGCTGCCGTGCTCCGTTTCCACGTCACCACGTAGCGGCCCGCGCCGGGCGTTCCCACGGTCAACACCAGGCGGCCGTTCTCCCAGGCGAAATCGGCCGCGCCGAGCGGCTGCCGCGTGCCGGCCGCCAGGGCGAGGACTTGGACGTGCTGGGGATCGGCCGAGGGAGCCAGGGCCTGCAGGTCGAGACTCACCCGAAAACGCTTCTCGCGAGGATACGGAAAGACGATCAGCCGCTCCTGCCCTCGCTCGATCTTAACGGAACCGTCCGTGGCCACTTTGCCGAAATCGAGCCAGGTGCCGTCGGCGTTCAGGCGGGCGGTGAAATCGACTTCCGGATCGGTCTTCGGCTGATTGTCCGGCGTGATCTTCTCCGCGGTGATGTTGGTAATCTTGCCGTCCTGCCTTTCCAGCTTCAACCGGGCGACCAGGATGCGATCCCCGCCACGTTGGACCCCCTTCAGCCTCACACGCTGGCCGCGGTGCAGCCCCATGACCAGGTCGTAGACGTCCTGCTTGTCGGGAACCGACAGGTCGTACGGCCCGTCCACGATCACGTCTCCCTTGCGCCATTGATCGGTCGGTTTGGGCAAGGCGTGATCCTGCTGGAAGTCGATGCCTTCCGGACCAGGACTATCCGTGTGAATCCCGTGGACGTAGCAGTGATAGTCTTGATCCAAGCTGTCGTTCACCATCCACTCGTACGTCACCTGGGCTCGATTCCCGCCGAGGTACTTGAACTCGCGCAGCCGCGGTTCGATGTCTTTGCGGGAGTGCAGGTAGGGCATCGGGAAGTAGGTGCGGGCGTCGGCGAAAACGTACTCCGGGCATTCGGCGTAGTCGGCCCACTTGCCCTCGCGCAGGGTGGTGCCGACCTCCGTATCGGGTCCCAGGGCGAGGAAGCCCCATTGCGGCAGCACGCGGCCTTCGACGTGCCACGGTTCGGCTCGCCAGTTCACCCAGAGCCGCAACCCGCTGTCGTAGCGGATCCGCTGCCGCGAGGTGTCGCCGGCGACCAGCGCGGCGCTGGCCGTCACGAATTGGCCATCCACTTCGTAGCGGATTTCGGCAGGCCGTGCCGTGCCGTACAGTCGCTGGACGGGGTGCACCAGGTGATGCTCGCGGATGACCCAGGGGAGGTTGTCCACCTGGGCCGCCCCGATAAAGCCGGCGTGGCCGTAGGCCAGCTCTTGGGCCCGGTACTTGTCGATCTGCTCCATGCTGCCCGTGTCGTCGCCCCAGCGATGATCGTAGCCGCGGCGGAACCAGCGTTCGTAGTAGCCCATGCCGTGGTTCACCATCTGCGGATGGATCTTCAGCAGGTCGAAGTCGATCAGGGGAGCATGGTCCTCGCCGCCGCCGACCTGGGCTTCCACGCCGTCGCACCGGCCGGCCCAGTAGAAGTGCTGGAACCCTTCGCCGAACAGGGGGCCGCCGTGCGTGTCCCGCATGAACTGGAACAACTGGGTGTCGTGCTTTACCTTGGCCAGGGCCATGGCGGCCAGCGGCTGGTTCGCCTCGTGGTCCAACTGGTGCCACGGCGGCACGCAGGTGTGCACGTCCAGGTAAGCCGCCGTGGTGTTGAATCACCGGTGGATCTCGGGCGCGTTTTGCTTGGCATAGCCGAGCGCCCGGTTGCATTTCAGGCCGAAGCTTTGCACCTGGGTGCCCGCGTTGTACCAGGCCGGCGACGGCGTTCCGTCTGCCGTGAGCACGCGGGCCGTGGGATCGTACGACGGCGCGTCCGGGTAGAGGTCGATGTAGTTCTCGTGCAGGGACCAAATGTAGCCGCACTGGTTGGCCGCCTTGCCGAAAGCGATCATGCCCTCGTCGCCCCCAAACGCCGGGTTGGCCGGCAGATGGTCGGGGAGCTTCACGTCGTAGCCGTACCGCTGCCAGACGTGCGAGATGATCGCCAGGTGGTCGACGCCATGGTCTTTCAGCGCCAACAGGTTTTCCGCGTCGCCCTGATATGTGCCCCGATGATGGCCCCAGACGTCGAGCATGACGCGTGGGCCCAAGAGAGCCAGATAGGGCGACGGCGGATGCGGGATGTTCGGCAATACTTCGCCCAACTCCGGCGACACGGCAACGTAGCCGGTCTCGACCAAGGGATTGCGCGTGCCGTCGGTCTTCGGGTCGTAATCGGCCACCCCCTGCGGGCAGCGCGAGGCGTGGGACGCGGTCCAATCCAGATAGCGGCCGACGAACACGTTCTCTGCCGGCAGATAGACGACGTGGCCGGGCAGGTAGGGCACGGGAAATGTCCTGCGCAAGGGCGCCAGGCCGACATCGCCCAACGAGAACCGGCTCACCAGCGGTTCGTCGCAGCGAACCGAGACCGCCAGGGCCTTGCCGAGAATCCGGTAGGTCCAGGCCGCGCGTACGGCCTGGCCCTTCACGTCGTACTCCCAGAGCACGTGCAGTTGTTCTTGGTCACGTTTGACCTCGACGGGCCGGCCGCCCCGCAGCGGGACTTCTTCGGTCTGGTCGGCGTGCTTGACCGCAGCCGTCACGCCGCCGCCCAGTGCCGGCGCCACCGGGCGGCCGTCATCGACCTGGGCGCGGAAGTCGTCCAACGTGCCGGTTGCAGGCGTCCAGTCGTAGACCACGCGGCAATCGTCCCCGTCGTAGGTAAATCGCCAGCCCGTGCCCGACTCCTCCAGGGCGTTCTTGTGTGGCAGGAGATTGCCGGGGAGGACGCCTTGATCCGCGCGGTTGGCCAGCCGGGTCAAGTCCGCCCGGGCGGTGGCCTGGTAAGCTCGGGTCGTGGTCAGTCGCCGCAGGGTTTCCGATCGCTGCGGGGTCCCCTCGCCGACCGCGATTCGAGCGTCGCCGAAGAACGAGTAATCGAAGGAACTGTTGTTCTTCGGCCCCGGTTCAACCTGCAGTCGGACGCCGACCGTCTTGCCCGCATACGGGGACAGGTCGAAATCGAAGTCGAGCCAGCGGGCCTCGGCGTGGTGCCGGCCGGTTGATCCAGGAAGAAGACGATCAGCGTGATCTGCTGCGCGTCCAAGTAGTCGGGCTTCTCGTTTGTCTGCGTGGCGTGGCGGGGCAGCCGGGTGTAGTCCAGATCGATCGTGCTGCGGCCCGGTCTGATCGTGACCGAGCCGTTATAGCGGGAGTGGTAGTCCTTGGCCTGCGGATCGCGGACCAGCGTTTGAACGTCGACGTCGCGATCGTGCGGGTTGGACACGTCCACAAGGATCCGCGAGTTCTGGCGGATCAGCTGCAGGGGCCGGCCGTCTTGCACGGAAAAGCCCGGGTAGTCCTTCTCTTGGCTCACCAGGCGCAAGGCGTGCTCGCCGCTGCTGGCCTGCTCGTTGACCACCTGGCCGGCTCCGTGGTTCACCAGGTCCTCCTGGCCGGGCTCAAAGCTGGACAGCAGCGTTTCGCCGGATGCGGCCGCCCGAAAGGCCGGCAGTGCTTTCATCCAGGAAGCGGCCGGTGCCGTCTTGAGATCGCCTGCTCCCCCAGACCCGATGGCTGCGAACACCGTTTCCGCGATCCAGTCATGCCCGCCGGGCCCCAAGTGCACGTTGTCCCACGCCCAGTACTGTCGCCGGAGGGCCTCTTCGCGCGAACCGGCCTTGTGCAGCGCGGTGGCCGCATCGACGAAGCCGGTCTTGCGCTCTCGCGCGACCTCGTAGGCAGCGACGCACAATTCATTCCTGGTCTCCCAGGCGGCGAAGCCCGGGCAAGTCGTCAGGAGAAGCACCTCGGCTTGCCCCTTGGTCACCCGGCGGACGCGGTCCACGGCCATTTCCAGGTACTCCTTGTACCGCGGTCCGCGCACGTTGCTGTCCCAATCGTTGCCGCCGAACCAGAGGATCACGAGGTCGGGTGCGGGGGCCTCACGCAGCCAACGCGGGATCAGGATCACGTTCTGGCTGAGCGTGGTGCCGCCGATGGCCGGATTGACCAGCGTCACCTCGCCGCCGTAGGCGGTCTTGAGCTTCCCCGCGAGTTCTTCCGACCAGAGCTTGTCGCGGTTGGCCCAGTGGCGTTTGTCGCTCAGCGAGTCGCCCATCGTGACGAGGGTCACCGGTTGGCCGGCCTTGAGCTTGGCCAGCACGCGTGGCAGACCGGGCTCTGGGGGCGTGTAGTCGGTCGCGTCGCGGTCGATGTGCTTCTCCAGTGCCATCCGCTCGATGGTGAAAGAGCAGGCGGGATACTCTCGCCAGTAGAACCACTTGCCGATCCACACGTTGCGAAACCGGTAATCGTTCACGGCTTCCGGGAATCAAAGATCCCACTTGCTCATCAAGTAGGCGCGCACCTGTTGTTGCTCTTCCGGCGCGAGGGTTCGGGTGTAAACCAGGATCTCGGCGATGTGGCCCGTGAAATAGGTTTGGTAGGTAGGCGAGAAGCAGCCGACTCGAACCTTCTTGGCCCAGCCGTCCTGGAAGCGGGCGATCATCTGCCGTGGGCCTCCCGTTTCCAGGCCGGGGACGCTCGCGCAAAGGCCGACCTGGTAATCGTAACCCTGGCCGTCGCTGGCGGTGAAGAGCCGGGGATTGTGGTTCACCTCGGAAGCAGGCGTCGGATTGCTGAAGACGACAAAGATCGTGGCCGATATCTTGCCGTCGGACAGGTCGGCAAGTTCCAAACGCGTGGCAACCGTCTCGCTGAAGCGAAGGGCCGGCTTGCCGTTCAACACGTTGGCGACGTACTGGGGCCGGTGGTTGGGATCGGACTGGCGGGCGTCGTTGCGCTTCTCGCTCTTGTCTTTCCATAGGGCGACCTTTCCCTCGTCGTCCCGCTCGATGGTCGTCGCGTCGGCCGCATCGAGCCAGACCGCCAGGGCGTCCTGGGGAGGGTGGGACACGGCTGCGTATTCGCTGGGGTAAAGCAGGGTACCGGCCCGACTCACCTCGGCAGGGGCGCCGCCTGTTCCACGCCATACGGCCCAGGTATCCTGCTCACCGTGACGAACGGCCAAATTGAACGCAAGGTGCGGAGCTTCACGTGGCGTAAACCCGCAGGCAGCGAACGGAATGCGCCACTCGCACACCCATGCGTCTGCTTCCAGGCCGGCCCGATAGCTCACGGTTTGTTCCAGGCCCGGCTCGGCACCAGCAAAATGTCCGTCGGGATAGCCGCGCAGAGTCAGGACGGACGACTCCGTCGCACTGGGATCCCGCAAGGCGACTTCCATATAGTCGGTTGGCGCCGACTGATGCGTGCGATTGTGCAAGGCCGCTACGTCGTTGACCGGATGCTTTGCCGCCACGTACATCGCCCGGTCGTCGTAGCCCACCCACGCGGTGCTCGGGGCCGCCGTGGTCTCGGAACCGTCAAACGATTCCCGCAGGTTCATCACCCGCGCTTTGTCGAGCCATTCGTCCAACCGGCCGTCCAGGGTCGGAGGCGTCTGCAAGCGTGTGGCGAGAAACAATGGGCGCGGGCCGCGACGAGCGAGCTGCTGCTCGTAATACTTGTCGGCGGGTTGGGCACAAGGACGATGGGTAGGCTGAGGCAGGATCATCCGGCCCCGGCTGTCGAGGCGTGGAGGCAAGCCCACGCCGTTGGGACTGGCCGGCGCCGCGGCTTTCCGGAATTCCAGCCCATCGAGCGTGCCGATGGGACCGGAGAGTGCTGAGCGGACGACCAGAAACAGCGGTCGTGTTCCCAGACCCGGTTCGAGCGGGGCCACGAACTGGCGGTATGAGTCCGAGCCTCCGGTGAACCGCGGATAGAACTCGCCGATCTTTGGACCGTCCTTGCTCCCGACTCGCAGCTCCAACTTCACCTCGTTGGTCTGCAACGCAATCTGGCCCCGATACTGCTCGAAGCGAAAATACTCGAACTCCCCCACGGGCTGGCCGTCTTCCGAACGAAAGACGAAGAACACATCGCGCGTGCCGGTCGCCTCGGCGGAAAGCTGGCCGATCGCTTCGCCGTAAAGCTGGATTCTTCCCTTGCGGGGTCGGTCTGTTCGCGGCAGATCCACCTGCCCGACCAAGGGCCCCTCGGCGCTGTCCAGATGTACTTCCACCCCTCGCGGCTGGGTGCTGTCGACGCCGTAGATCACGCGAAAACGGCGGTAGCCCGAGCCTAGTGGAACCTGGTTGAAGCGGACCCAGGAATCGCCGCCGACGTTGTACAGGAAGGTCCACTGCGTGCGAATTGTCTCCTGCAGGCCGTCGTTATGCGTTGCTTCCAGAACGAGTGGGTCGGTCGCCGCGCGATGCCGGGGTCTGGCTCGGGCCGATTTGTCGGAGTTCATTTGTTTTGCATCGCTGGCAAAACGCAGCACGGCCGATTGCCAGCCGTCGTTGAAGTTCACCGCGTCGAAGGCAAGGCAATCGCCGTCGCACAGCTCGTCGACGCTCGCGGCGGGATTCACGGCCAGTGGCTGGGTGACCAACGGGGGCCATTGCGGTAACGGGGGCCGGTCGTCAAAATCGTGGCCGAAGCGGAACGGAGCGCCTTGGGAAAAATCGGCCGGTGTCAGCTCAGCGCAAGTTCGCGTGAAGCCCGGATGGAAGACGTTGTCGTGCTCGCGGATGTCCACGCACGCGGTGTTGTACCAGAGGCCTCGCTGGAGCGACCCCGGCGCGGCCCAAAGCAGGTTGTGGTGTAGATCGACATCGCACGTGCCGGCGTCTAGATAGATGATGCCCAGCAGGCCCCAACGCATGGCGGCCGTGTCGTAGCTGTCGTGCAATACGTTGTAGACCACCTGCGAGTTGAGTTCGTTGAGCGTGCCGCCGCTAGAGTAATAGCCGGTGATCAGTCCGGCATCCCGCGTTTGCAGCATGCCGTTGTACACGTGGTTGTGGGCGAACAGCGTGGCCATGTAGTCCATGGCGCTGCGGTTGCGCGAGGCTGTGCTCGTGCCGTTGCCGTAGAAATTGAAGAAATGCCGCCCCGCGTTGCGCATGGTGTTGTGTGTGATCACGTGCCCGCCGACCAGCATGTTCTCGTA
>JBDRTC010001081.1:0-2057 GCA_043824335.1 Planctomycetota bacterium
CCCTTCTGCCGAAAACACGCCCGTTAAGAGAATCCCCAACATCGTTGTGACGGTGAACTTCGTGTGCGACATGGACACCTCTCCTATCCTTCTCAAAGTGGACTCTGGTTGAGGTCCTCCTCCATCTCATCCAGCCCGCGATGGACCGGGCCAAACGGATCGTCCAGCAAAGACCAGTCCTGCTGAATGCGAACCACTTCCTGGGCGGCCAGGGCAATCTCGTCATCGATCGGGTCGTCCCAGTCGAACTCGCCTGCCGCCGGAAGCGGAGACACTTGACTCGGACCGGCGACTGAAGGCTCCACCGGTTCCACACCGGCCACGACCACCTCGGTCGGCCGGGACGCACCGCCGGACACGCCGGTTCCGTAGAGCCTCCAGCCCAACGTGACGCCGATCAGCAGCGCAGCCGCCACCGCCGCCGCGCCGGCCAGCCTCCGGCGAACACTCACCTTGCGTTCGGCCGGTTGCGGCAACTCAAGCGGCTCCGTGGGCGCCGGATGGGCCGCCTCCAGGAGTTGCCCCAGCGCAAGCCAACCCTCGCGCAAACGGGCAGTCTCGGTGTCCTCGACCGAATCCAAAGGACACTCGGCCGCGGTCGCCCGGTCCAGGCGGTCGTAAAGCTCCTTCAAATCGTCGCTCACAGGGCGCTCTCCACGAGCAGTTTCCGCAGCGCCAACAGGCCGCGGCGACAGTGGCTCAACGTGGTGCTCACAGGGCAATGGATGATCTCAGCGATCTCGGCAAAGCTCAAATCCCCGTAATACCTCAAGAGCAGAACGCGGCGCTGCGCCGGCGACAAACGGTCCAACGCCGCCGCCAGTTGGCTCGCCGCTTCCGCCCGGGCCAACGACTGGAAAGGCTCCGCCGTCCGGCTGACCGGCTCTTTCTGCTTCCAGCCCTCCTCGTCCAGCGTCCGCTCCCGGCCCGCCTTGCGCCACCAGTCGCCGACCAGGCGATCCGCGATTCTTAGCAGGTACGCCCGGGCGGTGCCCTGTTCGTGGTACCGGCTCCGCGCCTGCCAGGCCCGGCAAAACACCTCCTGGGTGAAATCGTCGGCCAGGTCGGGCCGCCGCAGCATCGCCAGGAGGTAGCCTCGCACGGCTTCTCCGTGCTCGCGGCTCCACTGGGTGAAGCGGTCGATTTGGTCTGCTCGTCGACCCAAGGGGATTCTCGCTACTAGTGGAAACGCGGATCGCCGACGTTTATTGCAGCCGACGGCCGTTCTTTTCGCACGTGGCCCGAATCCTCGCCGCCACGCCCACGACGCGTCCCATGGAAGGGCACCCCCCATTGGCGCAGGCCACATCTCCCCAGCAGAACGGTAGCGCGAGCGAATCAGCGAGCATCCCAGACGTGACTGCAACCAGTGCCCGACCTATTACGCGTACATACAATGAAACCCCGCCTTGGGCCGGGGGTTCCGGCAAGGAGGCGAAACGGACCTCCGGTCGGCGGACGCGATTTCCGCTGCCTTCGACCGGCGGTGCACCGTGCCGACGCCGTGACCGACACCGTTCGCAGCGTTGCCGACGACGACGGAAGCCCCCAGCGAACGAAAGGCCGACGATTGACCTTCGCCCGACCGTTGTGGTATGCTTCCAGGCTCAGACACTCCGACACGCGCGGCTGAACCCACCCGGGAAGCCGGCTGTCGAAGCCAAAAGTGCCCACGAAGGACCGGACTCCCCGAAACCCCCGCCGGGAGTCCGGCCTCCCCAATCGAGCGCCCGTGGCGCAACTGGATAGCGCATCGGTCTTCGGAATTTATTCGGCCTCTCCCGCCGAACCCCGAAAAACGCGGGAAACCCCGCAAAAACAAGGGTTTCCGCGTCTCCGGCCCCTCCCCCGGAAACGTCGCTTTAGGGCGGTTTAGGCGACTTGCGGGGCGTAATTACGCCCGCCCTCCGGCCCGATCCCCCGGGCGTAATCGACGGGGCAGCCCCTACCCTACAGGGAACCCCCGTAGGACGCCTACGGCGTGCCCTAACGTCGATTCGGCCGCCGAGGCTACCCTACCCCTCCCGGCTCCCCGACGCCTACAGGGAGAATTTCCA
>JBDRTC010001082.1:0-7877 GCA_043824335.1 Planctomycetota bacterium
TCACCTCCATCTCGGACTCTTTCCAGCCCAACGCCGACTCTTCCAGCAGCACCTCGTGGATCGGCGACTCGCTCAGCCCGCGGGCGACCAGATCGTTGAACTCCGCCCGGTTGAAGGCTACGCTCGAACCGGCGCCGCCCAACGTGAAGCTGGGCCGGACGACGCAGGGCAGGCCGATCTCGGCGACCACCCGCTGGGCGGCCTCCAAGTTCCGCACCGTTTCGCCGCGGCAGACCTCCAAGCCGATCCGTTCCATGGCCTTCTTGAACTGGTCGCGCCCCTCGGCCTTGGCAATCACCTTGGCGTTGGCCCCGATCATCTCGACGCCGTATTTCTTGAGCACGCCGTGGCGGTCGAGGTCCATGGCCAGGTTAAGGCCTGTCTGCCCCCCCAGGGTGGGGAGCAGGGCGTCGGGCCGTTCGGCCTCGATCACCTTGGCGACGATCTCCCAAGTCAACGGCTCGATGTAGGTGCGGTCGGCCATCTCGGGGTCGGTCATGATCGTGGCCGGGTTCGAGTTCACGAGCACGACCTCGTACCCCTCTTCCCGAAGCGCCTTACAAGCCTGGACCCCCGAATAATCGAACTCGCACGCCTGCCCGATCACAATCGGGCCGGAGCCGATCAGCAGGATTCGATGGATATCGTCGCGGCGTGGCACTTCGCGGTTCTCCTTGATCGTCTCCACACAGCATTCAAGGCGGAGGAGGCGTAAAATCTCACAATCATAACACAGTGATTGCCGCTCTCTCAAGTGGCCCACATTTCCCGTTGCCTTGACAGAAGGGCTTGCCTATCATAGAGTTGTGGCCATGTGAGGGTGACGACTGCGCTGAGCGCACAACGCGTTGTGGCCATAAGGACCTCCCGGACTGGAACTTGAGTCCGTCCGTAGACTCTTCCGCGGACAGTAACCATGGAATCTCCCCTGCCGAGTTTCGATAGGCCACCGGTCGTAGAAGTGGTGATGGGCGTTCAGTTCCAGCCACTTGAGTTCTCGACGTCGCACATCGCTCTGTTCTGGGAAACGGTGCGTTCGGCGTATCCGGACTGCACTGACAACCCGCCCATCGTTTCTCAGATAGAAGACTTCACCCGCCCGGCGGCGCTTCGGGACATGGGAGTCCAACTGACCCAAGTCCCTCCCGTGCCGCGCGTTTTTTTCATAGATTCAGGTGGGAACTGGCTGATTCAGCTTCAGAGAGACAGGTTCTTGCACAATTGGCGTTCAACGTCCGTCGACGATCCGTATCCTCGATATCCCGCAGTCCTAGAGAGGTTTTTTGCGCAGTGGTCTAATTTTCGTCAGCTCGTCTCCAAGTACGAAGGATTGGGCGACATCAAGGTGAACCAGTTCGAAATCACCTACCTGAATCACATAGACGAGTGGACGGACGACTCGGATTTGGGGGAACTCTTTCCCGACTTCCAATGGCGCAAGGGCGAAAGACTCCTCACCAGACCGGAGGCATACAACATCTCCTGCGCGTTCACTACCAGCGACAAGCGCGCACGCCTTCGCGCAACGATCAGGCCGGGAATACACAAAGAAAAGGGCAACATCCTGCTTTTTGAATTGACCGTGCGGGGCGCTCCCGAGCCGGATGATCTTGAGGCATCCTTCGATCAAGGACGCCGTTGGATCGTCACTGCGTTCGCAGACCTCACGAGTGAGAAGTGGCACAAGAAATGGGGGCGAACAGAATGAGTCCAACGCTGACGTACTCGGATACTACGGAAGGCTTTGAGGAAGCCCTTTGTGGAGGTGTTACCATCGAGGAGCGGAAAGGGGAGGACAAACGCGAATGGCTTCGCTCCTCCGTGCGCGACGCTCTCGTCGGCCGCGAACAGTCCTTCCGGGAGTGTGTCTCGCAGGTCGAAGCGTACCGCTCTCTTCCCAAGGATTGGGACACATACGGTGGCCTGCCGGCCTCTGATTCATCGGTGCGGTTCGCCAAGAATCTCCTGGAGGAACTACGCTGGCTGCCCGAAGTTCTTTCTCCGTACGTTTGCCCGATCAGCACGGGCGTGTTCCTTGAGTGGCGGTCCGGGCAGTCGAATCTCTACTTCGAGATTGATGCGGATTCCGTTCTGTTTGTCAGGCGGGAAGGTGAACTCGTCATCGAGCGGGGCGATGACCCGGATCTCAACGTAAGTCGCGCCGTGGAAGTCGTCCGGAGGTTCCACCGGAGTGCTGTCTGAACGGGCTACTCGATGTGGGCGACCGGCACAACATCGGCGACCTCGACTTCTTCCAGCCTGAAGACGTTCTGTACCGCCGGTTGCTTGCATGCCATGTGCTCGCCGGGGAGGTCGTGAAGGGCCACTGTCCCACCGAGCAATGGAAAGAAGGGCTTTCCTGCGATTGGGCCGTCATTACCCCACCGGAGAAATCGCCCAGGGAGACGGAGTTCGTCTTGGAGTTCTCCGTGCGGCATTGCCGAGAACTGGGGATCGAGGTGCGGTACTGCCCCGTTGTCGAACCGAATCATCCGGATTACAACCTCGCGCATTGCCTCCTGTTCCTGCCCGCAGAAATCCTCCAAGACAAGCGGAAACTGGAAGAACGCCGCTACGAGTTCTTGAAACGCTGCGTCCATCGGCCCTGGCCGGTCTAGCCCGCGCCCAGCAATGCGAGGGGGATAACTCCCCCTGGCTCTCGCGTGACCCTGCGTCGCTCATCTCAGAGAGAGCATACCCGTTCGAGCATCTTTCGCTGCGGCGCACATCATCGCCCTGAGCACAACCACTGAAAGTGAACGGGGTTGCGGGACAAGAGATGGTAGACTCACAACTGCCAGGGTCGGTTCGCTGCGTTGGGCGCCGAATGAACGGCAAGCACCCTCTTCGTGGACAAGTCGCGGGCAGCCGGTCATCTCGTTGACATCTCGTCGTAAGCTATTTAGAGTAAATATGTTGGCGATATTGTTCCAACTTTCGGGTGGGAGGATGGGTGCAGGTGTCCAAGAAGGCCTGGGGGGGCGTGTTTGACGAGGCGACGGACCGCCGGGTGGAGGAGTTCACCGAGAGCGTGAGCTTCGACCGGAGGCTTTACGCGCACGACATTGCCGGCTCGACCGCCCATGCCCAAATGCTCGCCCACGTGGGGCTGATCACCGCCGAGGAATGCCGACAAATTGAGCAGGCCCTGGACGAGATCCGCCAAGAAATTGAGCAGGGCCGGTTCTCCTATCGCGTGGAGCTGGAAGACATCCACATGCACGTCGAGCGGGCCCTGATCGACCGGATCGGCGACGTGGGGCGCAAGCTCCACACGGCCCGAAGCCGAAACGACCAGGTCTCGACCGACATGCGGCTCTGGGTCCGCGAGAGCATCGACGTGATTGACCGCAGGGTGGTCGATCTCCAGCGGGCGTTCGTGGGCCGGTGCGAGGCCGATGCCGACGTGATCCTGCCCGGCTACACCCATCTCAGGCGAGCCCAACCGGTGCTGGCGCCGCACTACTGGCTGGCCTACTGCGAAAAGCTCCAGCGAGATCGGGACCGGCTGGCCGATTGCCAACGCCGGACCAACGTGCTCAGCCTGGGCACGGCCGCGCTGGCCGGAACCAGCCTGCCGATCGACCGGGAGGACGTGCGCAAGCGGCTCGGCTTCGACTCGGTCGCGGCCAACAGCCTCGACGCGGCCGGCGACCGCGACTTCCTCGTGGAGTTCGCGTTTGTGCTGGCCCTGATCGCGGAGCACCTGAGCACCTGGGCGGAGGAGTGGATCCTCTGGTCCACCCCGGAGTTCAACTTCTTGAAGCTACCCGAGGCGTTTTGCACCGGCTCCTCGATCATGCCGCAGAAGATCAACCCCGACGTGCTCGAGCTCGTGCGCGGCAAGACCGCCCGGGTGGTTGGGAATTTGCAGTCGCTCCTGGTGCTGGTGAAGGGCCTCCCTTTGGCGTACAACCGCGACCTGCAAGAGGACAAGCCGCCGATTTTCGACTCGTTCGACACGGTGAAGGCCTGCCTGGAGCTGGCCGCCCCGCTGGCCGCCGGCGCGGAGCTGAACCGCCCCGGGATCGCCGAGCGACTGGACCGCGGCCATCTCGACGCCACCACGCTGATGGAGCACCTCATCGCGCGGGGCGTCCCGCAACGGACGGCGCACGGCCTGGTGGGGAAACTCGTGCGCAAGGCGCTCGATTGCGGCCTTCGGCTCTCGGACCTCCCGGTCGAGGATTTCCGGGAAGCCCATCCCGATCTGGACGAGAGCGTTTACGAGGTCCTCGGCGTCGAGCAGGCGGTTCGGGCGATGCAAAGCGACGGCTCGACCGGACCGGAGCAAGTCCAAAGACAAGTCGAGCGTTGGAAAGAACGGTTAGCGTAGTTCCGGCAACGAAGACGAGACCAACCATGGATCATTCTCCCCGAGTTTGGACTGCCCTGTTGATCGCGCTGGGGATGACGATCGCTCCCGGACCCGCCTGGACCCAAGAGCCCCCGGCCGTTGCGATGCCGGGGCCTGACGACTCGGCCGTCGCGGCCATCCTGGCGACGAATCCCAGCACGCCGCGGGAGTGGGTTCGGGCGGCGAAGATCCTGGCCGATCTCCGCCAGCCGGACCTGGCCAAGGCCTTCTTGAAGAAGGTGCTCGACGCGCAGCTCGACCAGCAACAACTCGTGGCGTTGGAAGACTTCTTCGGCGCGGCGATGTTCACCCAGATGGCCACGCGCGCGGAGCTTGCCCCGGAAGCCCGGCAATTGGGCGACGCCGTGCTGGCGGCGGTCCGCGGCCATCTTCGAGATCCGGCGCGGCTGGCCTCGCTGGTTGGGCAACTTCAAGACGCTTCGGCCGACGTGCGGTACCGTGCCCTGGTGGAACTCAGACGCGCCGGCGGGGCCGCCGCGGGACCGATGGTGGCCGCGCTGGCCGACCCGGGCCGGGCCGCCGAGCACGCCAACGTGCGGGCAGCCCTGGTGCGCTTGGGCGCCGACGCCGTCGACCCCCTGATCGCCATCCTCGAAAGCGGCGACCCCAATCTCGTCGCTCAGGCGATACTGGTGCTCGACGAGCTGGGAAACGAGAGGGCCGTCGTCTTCCTGCTGGCCCCGTTTACCTCCAGTGAGAGCGCTCCGCTGGTGCGTCAGGCGGCCGAGTTGGGTTTGCTCAAGCTCACGGGCCGCCGTCCCTCCACCGAGGAGGCCGCCGGAATGCTCGTCGAGCGTGCCGAGGAGTATTTCAACGGGTCGCGCCCGCTGGGCGAGGACGTCGACGGCCAGGTGGAGCTTTGGGCCTGGGACGCCGCCGCCAAACAGCTCACGACCAAGAGCTACCCGGCCGAGGATGCTTCGCGCGTCGTTGCGTCGCGGCTTGCCCGGGAGGCTTTTTTGGTAAGGTCAGAGGCCCCCAAAGCTCGTCTTTTGCACCTGGCGACGATGCTTGAAGAGGCGGCCTACGCAAACGGATTGGACCGCCCGTTGGAGACGGCCGAAAACACGCCGGCCGGCCGAGTTGCCGAGTTCGGCCCCGAGGTTGTGGAAGAACTCTTGGTCTATGGGTTGGAGAGTGGACATGCTCCGGTGGCCACCGCCGCCGCGCGGATCCTGGGCCAAACGGGAAAGGCCGAGACACTGCTTTATCAAGGAGCCCGGCCCTCGCCGTTGGTTCGGGCGACCTGGCACGCCAACCGGCGGGTCCGCTTCGCGGCCGTCGAGGCGATCCTCGGGCTCGAGCCGATCCTTCCCTTCCCGGGCTCGAGCCGCGTGACGGAGGCGCTGGTTTATTTTGCGTCGTCGCACCGGGCGCTTCGGGTGTTGGTGGCCGGGCCCGGCACGGCGGAATCGCAGCGGGTTGGGGGCCACCTGGTGGCGATGGGATACGAGTTGGAGACGGCCGTGACCGGCCGCGACGTGGTGCGGAAGCTGCTCGCTTCGCCCGACTACGAGCTGGCGCTCATCGACGCCTCGATCCAGCGGCCGACCCTGGACTTTCTCCTACAAGAACTCCGCCACGATTGCCGCACGGCCAGGTTGCCGGTTGGGGTGATCGGCCGGTCGGGCCACTTCGAGCGGGCCAGATATTTGGCGCGCCGCGACCCGCTGGCCGAGGCCGTGACGCGTCCGCACACCGAAGACGTGGTCCGCGGGCAGGTCGAGCAACTCGTGGGACTTCTCGGACGCGAAAGGGTCGCGCCGGCCGAGCGCCAAATCCAAACCGCCCAAACGTTGAAGTGGCTGGCCGCCCTTTCGGGCGACAAGCAGACGGTTTTCGACTTCCGCCGCGCCGAGGAAGCCGCGCTTGCGGCCCTGTTCCTGCCCCCGTTGGCTTCCGACGCCGTCGTCGTGGCGGGTAACCTCGCCACGCCCGAGAGCCAGCAAGCGCTGGTCGACCTGGCCAGCCGCTGGACCCAACCGCTCGAGCTGCGCGGCGCGGCCGCCCGGTCCTTCCGCCATAGCGTTGAGGAGAACGGAATACTCCTCACCACCGACCAGATCCTCCGGCAGTACGATCGCTACAACGAAAGTGAAAGCCTGGACGTCGCCACGCAGCAGGTGCTCGGATTGATCCTCGACACGATCGAAACCCCCTCGCGGCTGGAAGCGCAAGCGAAGGAGCGGCACGTGGTCAGCGAAGCAAGTGCGGCCGTGCCCCCAAATGGCGACACCCGTTGATTTCGCTCGCAACTCGGATGCGATGAGCCCAACCCCGCCTATCTCTCGTGGAAATGAAACCGGGCCGCCGATACCCGGGCTGATCGGTGCCGGGCCGGCCATGGAGGAGGTCTACCGGCTCACGCGCCAGGTGGCCCGATCGAACGCCTCGGTGCTGCTCTTGGGCGAGACGGGCACGGGCAAGGAGTTGGTGGCCAAGGCGATCCATCGGGTCAGCCCCCGGGGGAGCGGCCCCTTTATCCGGGTCAACTGCGGAGCCCTGGCCGAAAACCTGCTGGAAAGCGAGCTGTTCGGCCACGTGCGCGGCGCCTTCACCGGGGCGATCCAGAACCGCACCGGACGTTTCGAGGCCGCCCACACCGGAACCGTCTTCCTCGACGAGATCAACTCCACCACCGTCAAGCTTCAGGTCAAGCTCTTGAGGGTGCTCCAGGAGCACGAGTTCGAGCGCGTGGGCGACACGCAAACCATCCGCGTCGACACCCGGGTGATCGCCGCCAGCAACCGCGACCTGTTGGAGGAAGTCGAGGCCAAACGGTTCCGCGAGGATCTTTACTACCGGCTGAACGTCATCACCATCTATCTGCCGCCCTTGCGCGAACGCCGCGAGGACATCCCCGAGCTGGTGGGCCACTTCCTCCGGATCTACAACGAAGAGAACAACCGGCACGTGCCGCACGTCGAGCCCAAGGCGATGGAAGCCATGCGGGCGTACGACTGGCCGGGGAACGTGCGGGAGCTGCAGAACTACGTGGAACGGGCCGTGGTCCTCGCCCCCGGCGACGAGCTGACCTGCGACCTCTTGCCCGAGGCCGTTTTGGGGCGCAAGCGTCCGCGCATCGGCCGCCACCGCGCCGCCGACCTCCAGACGCTCTCTTCCGAGTTGGTCGAGCACGGCCTGGCCGCCGCCGGCCCGGAGGAAGACAGCCTCTACGGCAAGATCGTCAGCCGGGTGGAGCGGGAGCTGATCGCCCAGGTGATGGCCGCCTGCGAGGGCGTTCAGGTGAAGGCCGCCGCCCGGCTTGGCATCAATCGCAACACCCTGCACAAAAAGCTCAAGGATTACGATCTGGAGAAGTGACACTTTCCTGGTGCCGATGGGAAAACGTGGCATAATAGAGTAGGGCATGGCACCGGCAGGCCATATTGGGAGCTCCCGACACATGGAATTGAGAGTCCTCTCCGACGATGGAAACGTGATCCGGCTACAGTTGGTAGGGCACAACGTGCAGAGCGAGTCGCCGCCCAGCCTCGAG
>JBDRTC010001083.1:0-2395 GCA_043824335.1 Planctomycetota bacterium
CATGGTGTCGACCGAGCTCTCCATCTCGAAGGGCACGGTCAACTTGGCCCAGTTGGGTCCCTCGCAACGCGTGGAGCGGTACCCGTGGCCGCACTCGGAGATGACCAGCCGCTTGCCGCGAAGCTCGCTGACTTTCTCGTACAACCGCTGGGCC
The DNA here is from genome assembly GCA_043824335.1 of Planctomycetota bacterium. GTDB lineage: Bacteria > Planctomycetota > Planctomycetia > Pirellulales > Thermoguttaceae > JBDRTC01. The sequence continues at coordinate 155 of JBDRTC010001083.1, forward strand.
ACGGAACCGCCCAAATCGTCGTCTCCGGAAAAGAGCCCGAAGTTGGTCATGTCCCAACAATCACCGGGCATGGTCCAGCGCTCGCCGGCGAAGTGGAATATTTTGGCCGCGTCGGCGATGGTGCGCGGATCGTACTTCACCTCACGGGGATTGATCGAATAGACCACTTCGCAGTCGGTCTGGTCGATGGGGATCGTTACCTCGGGGTCGCCCAGCTCGTCCTGCAACTCTTCGCTCATCCACTCCAGGGTCTCGATGTAATCCTCCTTGAGCACGCCCATCTGGTTGCCGATTTCCCACTGGTCCTTGCTGACCACGGCCACGCCTTCGGGCATGATGCCGACGGAGACCAGCAGGCCCCGCGCCATCCGGTTGAACGTGGCAAAATCGACGCCCATCGGGCAGTTGATCGAACACCGCCGGCAGTTGGTGCACTTGCCGAACACGATGTCCTTGAGCTCTTCCAGCTCCTCGTCGGTAAAAACGCTGCCGGCTTTCACCCACCAGGGAAAGACGCGACCGGTCCAGTCGAAGTGCCGCTTGAACAACCTGCGGATTTTGTCGGCCTTGTAGGCCGGTGCGAAAGTCGGGTCGCCGGGATTGGCGAGCACGTAGTGACAGGACTCGGTACACATGCCGCAGTGCACGCAGGCCACGAGCGAGCCCACCATCTGGCGGTTCAGCTTCTTGGCCATCCGCTCGAGGACTTTTTGGGCCTTGTGGGATCTCTCTCGCTTTTCGCTCATCGAACCCTTTCTTTCCGTCGCGGGCCTACCCGTCAACTCCCCTATCTGCGTTGGATCGGGTAAACGCCCCGGTAACCCATGCTCTTGCCGAAGTAGTAGCGGGTGAAGGGATAGTAGAGATAGTGGGATATCTTACTGAACGGCACGTAGACCAGGAAAAACGCGGTGAGAATGAAGTAGGCCAACAGGTGCCACTCGCCGCCCGTCGTGTCGTTGGGCACCGCCAGCACGGCAGAGAAGAACCAGACCGTCAGAAGCGCCAGCGAGAAATAGTCGTCCGGCGAGCTGATTGCCCGCATGTACGGACTCGACACCCTCCGGATGAACCGCACGATCCCGACGAGGCACGCGGCGCCGATCATCAACTGCAAGAGCCAAACCAGCAGCGTGCTGCCGAGCAGGCCCGGGGCATAGGGAATGATGAACGACAGCACAATGGCGGTCGTCACGCCGAGGTGGAAGACTACGAACTGGGCGTACATCATCCACATCCGCCGGGTGCTTTCCATGGCCCAGGGCATGGCCACGTTGAACCAGGAATAGAGGATGCCCCTGGCCGGCGTCGTGTTTGCCGATCCGGTCGCCGCCTGACGCTCGCCCCCGGCCTTGAAGCGAAGAAACCAAATAATGCGCGTGGTGTATACCAGCGCCATAAACACCAGAGCCACTTCTTGAAGCCTGTGCTCGGAAAAGTGCAGCAGATCGCTCATGTCGTGTTCTTTTCGGCTAACCTAAGATGGCAAGTTGGGCTTGAAAGGAATTGTACTGCGGCGTGTCCAGCACGCAGAGGACGACTTCCTTGATGCCGCTCTCGCCCTCCAGGTGACTTCGGATCACCTCCAACATGACGCGGGCGCACAGATCCGCCGGAATCCCGTAGTATCCTGCGCCCATGGCCGGGAAGGCGATTCGCTCGATCCCCTTCTCTTCGGCCCGTCTCAGCGAATTGCGGACCGTGGCGCGAAGCTTCCCCTCGGTGTCCTCTTCCTGGAACTTGGGCCCTACGGCGTGGATGATGAAGCCGGCCTTGAGATTTCCCGCCGCTGAGACGACGGCCTCGCCGGTCGCCACCGGGCCCAACTCCTGGAGCTCCTTCTGAATCGTAGGTCCGCCCCGCACGGAGATTGCCGTGCCGAACCCCGAGCCGAGGACCAGATCGGACTGGGCGTAGAAAACAAAGGCGTCGACGTCGAGATCGGTGATGTCGCTCTTGACCAAGCGGACAACGCAGTCGTTGACCTGCTTGCCTTCAGAAACGGCCTCTGGCATGGCTACCTCTGAGTGATTGCCGGGTTTTGTCCGAACCCCCCTCATGCCGCGGAAATGGCGTGAACTCACAGAGGCGACTTTTGATGCCGCGCTCCCGCCGGAGTACAATACCTTGACCTGCGAGGGTAGATATCTTATACCCTAATATATCGGGTGCAAGTAAGGCCGTCAACACGGTTGGCAAGTTTCTCCCAGGTAATCGGTTAACGCTTGGCGCGCGGCCGCT
>JBDRTC010001084.1:0-3695 GCA_043824335.1 Planctomycetota bacterium
TGGTGATCGGCAGCGTCGACCTCAACCGCGACGAGCTGGTCGTGTTCCAGTCGTTCGAAGCCCTCTGCCGGCCCGGCGACCGCTTGGTGCTCGCTACCGACGCAGTGGCCGAGTGGGCGTTTTGGCAGCGGGACGCCGGCACGCCGCCCGCGTGGGAAGACTACTGGACGAAGACCGACGAAGCCTGGCAGGAAGAGATCGGCTCGCTTCGCCACGAGCGCCAAATGCGCTACGACGACGCCACGCTCTTGCTGCTTCGCGTGACGGATGGAGTGAGCGTTCCCGAGCCGGCCGAGGAAAGCACGCCGGGCTCTCAGACCGCGGCCGAAGAAGAGACCGGCCCGTCCCCGCACCCCGACGACGCATCGCCGCCCGAGTGGGCCCGAAAGCTCAAATCGCTCTCCGAGCAGCTTGCCGACCAGGTCTCCGACCAGCTCTCGCGCGGCACGGCCCGGTTCAAAGAGAAGCTGAAGGAAATGAAGGAGTCGGCCCAGTCGGCCCTCCGTAAGTACCGTGACAGGCCGCCCGACGACGACGGGCCCCCGCCACCCGACGTATAAGATTGCCAATCGCCGCAACGGATTGTGTGATGAGGGAAGAGAGGGACGATCGTCCCAACCTTGCCTTTCGATCCTCAGAAACGCTACTGCACACGAATGACACACAGCTCCCAGAATCAAGAAAACGCACCTCCGGCGGCGTCTTCAGATCCTTCGCGACGCATCGCCGTTGATTGGCGGCGCCTCCTGATCGATGCCGCGGTCGGCGTGGGGCTGCTGGGGGCGCTGGCGATCGTTTTCGCGTTGGATAGAGGATCGACCTCGTCCGACGGCGAGGCCCCATCGGCCGCCACGGGCACGGTCGAGGTGGTTGGCGGCGAAAGCGTGGGCACCTCGGGCGGCAGCCAGCGGGCGTTGCGTTTGGCCGTCACGCCGCCGGAGTACGACGACATGGGAAAGCTGCTCGACGCGCTCGGCCCGGGCTACCGCTACACGCAGATCTCCTTCGACGACCTCCTCGAGGCCGGCCGGCTCGCCCAATACGACGTGGTCTTTCTCACCTGCGGCGGCGTGCCCCGGCCGTGGCTCGACCGGCAGCTCCGCGAGAGCGAGCGGCGCGGGGCAGGCGTCTTCCGCGCCAAGCCCGGGATTCTCAAGAAGATCCGTGAGAGCTTCCGCACGTTCGTCGGGCGCGGGGGCACGCTCTACGCGTCGGATTGGCAGTTCGATCTCGTGTCGGAGGCGTTTCCCGAGTTGGTCGACCCGTCCAGAGTGGGAAAGGGGGAGGTGCAGACGGTCGAGGCCGACGTGACCGACCCGGCCCTCCGCAGGCTCTTAGGCCCGGCGATCGACCTGAATTTCGACCTGCCCGGCTGGCGTCCCGCCGCCTTCCGCGGACCCGAGGCGACCACGTATCTGCGGGGCACGTACCGGCTGCGCGACGGCACGGAGCAGACCGGCCCGCTCTTGGTCACGTTCGCGCACGGCGAGGGCACGGTGGTCTTCACCTCCTTCCACAACGAGGCCCAAAACACCCAGATCGAACAGGAGCTGCTGCGTCACCTCGTGTTCACCACCGTCACGGCCCGGGAGCAAGGGAGAATCCGGCAGACGATGGTCCGCGGCGGCTTCTCGCCCACCGAGCGGAACCTCTTGAGCGCTTCGGCGGGCGCGAAGCCAGTCCGGCAGACCTACGCCTGCAACAAGCGCGGGCCGCTTCAGTTCGTGCTCGGGTTTGAAGCGCGCGGGGCGAAACTCCGCCTGACCGTCGTCGCCCCCGACGGCGACAAGATGGAAAAGACGGGCACCCAGACGTTCACCATCGACGTTGACGACGCGCCCCCAGGCACCTGGCAGTACACGGTCACGCCCGTCACAATCCCATACGAGAACTTCCCTTTCACACTGACCATCGGAGAGAAGCGTTGATGCTGGCGATTGATCTTTCGGAGAAGACGGCCCTGGTCACGGGCGGCGGTCAGGGGTTGGGAGCGGCCACCGCCGCGATGCTCGCCCAGGCCGGAGCCAATGTGGTCGTCAACTACGTTGCCGACGCCGAGGGCACGAACCGCCGCCGGGCGGACGAGACCGCCGGGCGCATCGGCCGCGACGCCGTGGCCCTCGAAGCCGACGTGGGAAACCTCGAGCAGGTCGAAGCGATGATCGGCCAGATCATCGCGCGTTTCGGGCGGCTCGACATCGTTGTGAACAACGCCGGCATCGTACGCGACCGCACGCTCAAAAAGCTCGCCCCGGAAGACTGGCAGGCCGTGATCGACACGAACCTGACCGGCGTCTACAACGTCTCGAAAGCGGCCGCCGAAGTCCTCTCCGACGGCGGGCGGATCATCAACCTGTCGTCAGTTTCGGCGGCCGTGGGGTTCTTCGGGCAGTCGAACTACGCGGCGGCCAAGGCCGGCGTCGTGGGGCTCACCAAAGTGCTCAGCCGCGAGCTGGCCCGGCGGCGGATCACCGTCAACGCCGTCGCCCCCGGTCTCGCTCTCACGGAAATGGGCCGGACCATCCCTGAGTCCGTGCAGGCGGAAATGCTCAAGTCGATCGCCTTGGGCCGGTTCGCCGAGCCCGAGGAGGTTGCCGGGGTGATCCTGTTCTTGTCGAGCGAGCTGGCGTCGTACGTCACGGGCCAGGTGATTCACGTCAACGGGGGATGGTACGGATGACACACCCGCGCGACGCCAAACTGTGTACCGCCGAAGAGGCCCTGGCACTCGTGCGCGACGGCCAAACGGTCGCCTCGGGCGGGTTCGTCGGGGCGGGAGTTCCGGAAGCGCTCAGCCGGGCGATGGAGGATCGGTTCCTGTCGACCGGTTCTCCGCGCGGCTTGACGATCATCTACGCCGCCGGACAGGGCGACGGCGACTCGCGCGGCGTGAACCATCTGGCCCACGAGGGCCTCGTCCGCCGGGTCATCGGAGGCCATTGGGGGCTCGCGCCGCGCATGGGCCGGCTGGCCCTCGAGGGCAAGATCGAGGCCTACAACTTCCCCCAGGGCGTGATCTGCCAACTGTTTCGCGACATCGCCGCCGGCCGCCCGGGGTGCATCACCCACATCGGCCTCGACACCTTCATCGACCCGGCCCATTGCGGCGGACGCCTCAACGACCGCACGCCGCCGGGGCTCGTCGAACGCGTCGAGCTGGGCGGACGCACCTGGCTCTGGTACAAGGCGCTGCCGATCCACGTGGGACTCATTCGGGCGACGGCCGCCGACCCGCAGGGAAACCTCGTCATGGACGAGGAGGGGCTTTTTGGCGAGATGCTCCCCATCGCCCAGGCGGCCCACAACTCGGGCGGGATCACGATCGCCCAGGTGGTGAGGCTGTTGGACCGCCCTGCCTTGCCCCAGCACGTGCGCGTGCCGGGGATTCTGGTCGATCGGATCGTCGTGGCCGATGCCAAGGACCATCCGCAAACGTTCGGCCACGAAGCGTTCGACGCCAGCCTGGTCACGCCCGCTTCGTCGGCCGAGGCCTGCGCCCGGGCTTCTTTGGAGCCGCTTCCCATGGGTCCGCGGCGGATCATCGCCGCCCGGGCGTGCGACGAAATCCCCGACGGCGCCATCGCCAACCTGGGGATCGGCATGCCCGAAGGGGTCGCTCAAATCGCCGCCGAGCGCGGCCTGCTCGACCGGATGACGCTCACCGTCGAAAGCGGCCCGATCGGAGGCATCCCGGC
>JBDRTC010001085.1:0-15557 GCA_043824335.1 Planctomycetota bacterium
CCCATTTACCTCCCCATCCCCTCTTCGCCGCCTGCGGCGGCGAAGAGGGGATGGGGAGGTGGTTTGGGCAAAACGTTCCTTAGCCCTGCAAACTGATTCACCTGCCGGCCAAGCCGGCAGGGGTGAAGTCAGACAGTCGAACTAGGCACTTACCTTGGTCCCTGTAGAAGTGCCGCGCAAACCCAGCTTGAGGAAACCAGAGAAACCCCAAGTCACGAGACACGATGTCTTGACAATCGTCCCGGGAGAGCGTAATCTGACAAGACACCCTGTCTTTTGAGGAAGGATCGATGACGCGTAGATTCCGGGATGCAACCCAAGCGGAGCAGGCCGTCCTAGAGGCGCTTTGGGCCATGAAGACGGCAACTATCCGGCAATTGACCGACAAACTCTATCCCAACGGCACGGCCTCCAGTTTTTCCAGCGTGCAAAAGCTCCTCGAACGGCTGGAAGCCAAACGGTTCGTCAAACGCAAGCGAACCGGTTCGGTCTATGTCTTCCACGCTCTTGTCGATCGCCAGGAGCTAGTCGGACGCCGGCTGAAGGCCGTGGCCGAGAGCCTCTGCGACGGGTCGTTGACGGCTCTCCTGGAACATCTGATCGAAGCCCACGACCTCACCCCGGATGACCGTGAATCGTTGCAGGAGTTGATCGATAATTGGGCTGATAAGAAGGAGGCTGGAAGGAAACGCAAGTGATTCCGAAGGGCCGGCAGCATCTCTTCAGAGGAGTGCCGCCCAACGGGACTTCCCGCTCACAGGAAGATGGCCATGTTCGCACTTTTTGAAATCGCACTGAGCAATGCGGTGGTGGCCAGCCTGCTGACGTTGCTGGCCGTCGCCGTCGGCCGAACGGGCCGCCGTCCGGCGGTAGGCTGCCGACCCTGGGAAGGCGGAGAACCGGTCCCGCAAGCTCCAGGCGGGCCATGGCGGCGAAATCCATCCGCAGGACCAGATGACCGCGCTTGCCGCGCTCGGCCCGGTGCAGGGCCTCGCGCTTTTGCCGGACGGCAAATCGGTCCTGGCCGGACACTACGGCGGTGGGGTGTCGCTGTCGGACATCGACTCCGGACAGCTCCTGGCCGAATACGTCGCCGCCGCCGACAAGATATCCGTCTCCGAGATGTCGTGTTCCCCGGACGGTTCGCTCATCGCCCGAGGACGCGGCTCGTCTTCTACTTGACGCGGACCCGCCGCGTGTTGAAGCGGCGGCGGTACTTGCGTGTCTTTTCGTTGTCCGGGTAGTGTTCGTCAGCGCTGTACGGATACCCGCTCATCCCGTGAAAGGGGAGCGGCTCGACCGTGTCGGGGTGGGCCGTGTAGAGGTCCATGTCTTTCGAGAAGCTGTCGGTCTTGAGCATGAACGAGCGGTGGCAGCCCTCGGGCACGAGGCCGAAAGCGGCAGCCGGGAAGCGGAGCGTGAGCCCCTCGCCGTGCTTCATGACGACGTAGCAGTCGTCGCGCTCTCGCAGCAGTTCGGCCACCTCGCCGTATCGGGTGTAGTCTCCTTGGGTGAGCTTCCAGGAAGCCGTGCGGTCGACGTTGCCGTAATCGTAGAGGTTGGGACGCTGACCGTCGGGCGAGTACTCCCGGGCGTACCCGAAAAAATGGAGGTCGGCACGCTCGGGCGAGACCTCTTGGAGCGCAAGCGGGGCGTCGCCCCGATGCACCGCAAGGAACACGCGGTCCCAGTAAAGCTCCATGTTGCTCGTGATGCGGATTTGTCGGTCGCCGGGGACGATTTTGCCGGTCACGTCGAGCGTCATCGAGTGCTGAAGCCCCGCCGGATAACCGACCTCGTGATAGAGCTCGATCCACTCCCCGTCGCGGAGTACGTCGATCGTGGGCGCCTCGATCCGCATGCCGGCCTGACCGGCGGCGAAGTTGGTCGAAGAATAACTGTACTCGACCGAACCGTTCAACACGAGAACGAGCCGCGACTCGGGGGCCACTCGTTTCAAACGGTCGCCGAAATCAAGCTCCACCGTGTGCTCTTCGGCAAAACCTTTGAAACGGCGGTCCAGCGCGCTGGCCCCGGCGTAGCGGCGGTCGATCTCCAAAAGCTCCTCGGTCACGTCCACGCCGCGGTGGTCGACCGCGCGGACCGGATCGATCGCATGCTCGAAACAAAAGACCTCGAACGGAGGCGGCGGGGCGCCCGTCGCCATCATCTCCCGCGGAAACACTTCCGTCCCGACCGGATGGTCGACCGCGATCAGCCTGGCTTCGTCGAAGTAGACCACTTCCTCCAGCGGCTCCACAACTTGGAGGACGTACTCATCACCAAGCGGCTCCAGTCGCGGGATGGGCAGGTACTCGGTGGGATCGGGCGTGGCGTAACTCCCCGGCGAAAGGAAGTAGCCCAGCCCTCCCATGCCGCCGAAGTCGGACACGAACTCGAACCGGGAGCCATTCCAGGCAAACAGGTGCGGACACGAGGTCGGCTTCCGCTCCACTTCGGTGACCGTGGTGACCTGATCGGCGGCAAGCTCCAACTCCGCCTGCAAGATGCCGTCGGGCCAGACGATCCGCAGCCACTCGAGCTTGGGGTTATCGCCGAGGCCGGCATGGATCCGGTGTGGCGGCGACGCCACCGGGCCGGAAGGTACGCCCACGACGAATTGCTGAAACACCGTGCCGCTCTTGATCTCCACCCGGGCGCCGATCGCCGAGTTGTTCGAGCGCGAGGTCTTGTCGCGCTGCCGCGTGCCCAACAGGTCCAGCGCGATCCAGTGGCCGCCGGGCGTGACGTTCTCCATCAAGAAAGCCGGCTCGCCGGCCGGGGCCAGGAGAACGTCGCAGCGGCCGTTGCCCGTAAAATCGGCCACCACGCAACTGGCGTCGCCTTTCGTCTCGACGGCGGCGAACAGGTTGCCCGGATCGAGCTCGACCACGTCGACAAAGCGATTTCGCGGCCAATCGTTCACGAGGAGGGCCGGCCCACGCTTGCCGCCAGGGCGATGCGCGTCGGCGATCACCAGATCGAGGTCGCCGTCGTTGTCCATGTCAGCAAACTGTCCTCCGGTACCGCCCAGCGAGCCGACATGATCGGAGAAGGTCTGATCACGGTGGAAGCGAAAACTGCCGTCGTTGACGTACAGTTCGACCCCTTCCGTGGTGAAGACGAGGAGGTCCCGGTCGCCGTCCTTGTCCGGGTCGCCGGAGGTGGCGCCCACGACGCCTCGAGCCGCCAGACCGGTGGCCGCCGCATCGCGGAGTTCGTGCTCCCAGACGCGATGGTTCACCCAGCCGATCGGCTCCGCGTCGCCCGCGGGGAAGATGACGAGGTCGATGTCGCGGTCGTTGTCGAAATCATCGTAGACGGCCGCGGCCACGGGCGTTTCTTCGAGGGCCAGGCCGAGCCGTGCGGCGATGTCGGTGAAGGTTCCGTCGCGGTTGTTGTTGAAGACGCTGCTCTCGGCAGGCGCCAGTTCGCCGACCGCGGGAACGTTGCCGGCGGCGAGCCGAAAGGCCACGAAATCGAGGTCCCCGTCGCTGTCCAGGTCCAAGAGGCGTGCACAAGAGGTTAAGAGATCCGCGCCGCCCAGCAGGCGGGTGGCACGGGCATCTTGCCCGTGTTCTCCCGGCACTGGCGAGACGCCAGTGGCACGCGGCGCGGCTTCGTGGTTGGCATCGGAATCGTCGCCGGCTTTCAGCAGCCCTTGCACTTCGCTCAGAAGCCCGATGGGAAGGTTCCAGAGGAATGTGCCGCTGCCGTCGTTTTGGAGAAGCACGTCGGGCCCGGCGCGGCCCAGCCAGAGGTCGAGGTCGCCGTCGTTATCCACGTCGCCGAAGCAGGGCGAAACGCCTTTCTCCGCGAGCACGGGGCCCTGGGAAAAACTTCCGGAGCCATCGTTCAACCAAATCGAGGTGCTCCCGCGCTCGTCCAGGGCGGTGAGGCAAAGGTCGAGGTCGCCGTCGACGTCGACGTCGCCTACGGCAATGCCGGGGAGATTCACGGCCCCGCCCCGCCACTGCCACGCGTCGGGCCGCGCCTCAAGCGGCTTGGTTTCCGGAGAGAAGACGATTCGCGCAGCCGGCGGTTCCTCCGACGTCGGAAGCGGAAGGTTGTCGGCTCCCAGGGCCGTGTAGTACTTGCCCGACATCCCGTAGATGTATCGCACGGTGAAGCTGCCCGCGGCCGTTTCTGCGGCGTTGAGACCCTTGAAGCGCTCGAATAGCGGCATCGCCTTTTCCATCTGCCTCGCCCGCCGGTACTCCCCGGCAAGACGATACACGGCCGAGACAAGTCCGGGGTCCCTCTCGACGATCTTCTCCAAAACCCTCGTTGCCTCTTCGTTGCGTTGGACGCTGATCAGGGTCTCGGCCAGCTTGTACGCGGCGTAGGGCTCCTCGGGGTCGCGCTCGTGTACCGCCTCGAAGCATGTCAGGGCCTTCTCGTTGTCCCCCAAGTGTTGATAGTAGAGCCCCAGACAGAATCGGGCATGAACGTGATCGGGGTCCGCTTCGAGTATCCGCTGGTAAATCTCACGGGCGATTTCCAGGTGGTCGCGGCCGCCCGAGGCCTCCTGGAGATTAAAATGCGACAGCCCCAGATTGAACTGCGCGGCGACCCAATCGGGAGCGACCTCGACGACCCTCTCGAAGGCCTCGACCGCCTTCATGTACTCATACCGCTCCAACCGGGCCGCCCCCTTGTTGAACTCGGCCAGGGCGTTGAAATTGGCGTCGGAGACAACCGCCGGTGTCTCCCTCTCGGTCTCTTTCGGCACAGAAGGAGCCGCCTCCTCGGTCGCCGGGCGGCGACAGCCCGCGAGCACCACGGCCACTCCCAGCAGACATGCGGCCATTCGCAGCAACCCGGGCGCCTCGGTCGCTCTCGCCTTTCGAGCGGCAGTCGGTTCTTGGCCCATCGGCATCGGTACCTCCTTAATCGCTTTTCCCGTGGAACGGACGCACTACGACACTCAATCGTAGCAGCCCCCGAGGATACGTCCAAGGGATCTGCGCAATGCCCGGGCCCGAGATCTTCAGTTGCCGGATGGGCTGAGAGTCAGGCTGCCCAGGTCGAGGGGCTCGTCGGAACGTCCGCCAGGCATCTCGGGAACGGTGAACGCGTGCCTGAGGTTAGCGATCACCCCGCCCGGTACGATGCGGCCGGGGGCGGGCGGCGCTTCAAGCTGAACCGTCAGCGTGTAGTCACCGGCCGGGACATCGTCGAACCGGAGCGATCCGTCCGGCTCCACTTTCGTGCCATAGGACACGGGCTGCCTTCCCCGAGCGGCCTCCGCGTATAGTCTTCTCTCTTCCTGAAAACGCTTTGCGGCCTCGCTTTCCATCCAAGCTTCCCACCATTTGAGAGCAGCTTCTCGGTCTTTTTCCCGATCGATCTCCTTGGGCCAAGGAATCTGCGGAGGGGGAGGAGAGTGCGGACGGGGTCCGGTCAGGTAGACGATCGCGAACCTCCAATCCGGCGCCTGCTCATCATCCGAAGGCATGAGGAGCTTCCCGACAACGGGGCGCCCGTCGCGGCGAAGCTCGACTTCAGTGGTCTCTCCGGCAGCCAGTCTCGCCTTGGTCAAATGCGTTGGCGTCCAACGCGAGGACTGGCCGTGCTCGCTCACGACACAGCGGGTGATTTGCACGTCGCCGGGAACGATGCTTTCGAAAGTGAAGCGTCCGTTCTTGTCGGTGGTCGTGCGGTAGCTGTAATGGAGTCTTGGGGTATCTGCGCGGGGCAGTTCGCCGCGATCGAGTGTCACGAACTGGTCCGCGGCCGGCTTGTTGCCGATCAGAAGTGTTCCCTCAACGCGGGCCCACGGCTCGAGCTGGATCGTTTTGGAACGGCCATATTCCTCGTCCGTGACGTAAGCCGCGCCCGATTCGTGCAAGACCGTCAGGGCGAAGGGGCCGTTTTGGGGAGCGATGATGAACCGGCCTTCGGCATCGGTGGTTGTCTGTTCACAACTGGAGTTTGGCAAGACGACGCCGTTCTCGATTATCGGCCCAAGCCGTGGAGTACAGACGGCGACGGTCGCCTGGTTCGCGATCTCGCCCTGCGGCGTCAACACGACGACGCCCGAGGCCGGGGCCTTCTGGAGCTCGAAATCGATCGTGACGTCTCCCTCGTCCATCTTGAGCCGCCGCGAGGTGGCGGGGAGATAGCCGTCCGCTTCGATCCGAATGACGTGTGCGACCGGGGAGGAGAATTCGCTCGAGCTGAACTCTCGGCGATACGTCCCGCCACGTCCCCGCGACCGACTCGCCTGACGCCAGGAAGTCATTCCCAGCCCTTCATGCCTAACCCCGGGGATCACGTGAAACCGCTCGACGGGCTCCTTCGACTTGCCGTCGATCACTCGCCCGGAAACGCGCAGCAGTTGAGTCTCCTCCGGGTGCATCGTGACGACGTTCTCTTGCTCACCGGCTTTAAGCTCTAGCCTTCCTATACGGGCATAGCCCGTCTTGAAGATGCCGAACTCGATCGGTCCTTCCGGCGCATGGGGCCACTGCCAAACACCGTCCGCGCCGGTCTGACCACGGCTGGACGGCAGCGTGCCCATGATATCGCTTTTCCGCCAAGTCGAAAGCGAAACGCCGACCCCGGGGAGCGCGTTTCCGTCCGAATCGACCACGCGAAGGCGGAGCGGTTTTCCCCGCGTGAGCTTGAAAACGACCGGGTCCATCCCCGGCGCAATTTCGACTTCCCGGAGCGACGGCGCCCAACCTTCGGCCGACGCCGTGAAAAACGACTCGCCGGCCCGGCCGTTTGTAAAACGATACGAGCCGCTTTCGTCCGTTTCAGTTTTCGGCGGGCTGCTTTCATACTTATCATGGGATCGCACCACAGCGCCCTGAACGGGCCGTCCTTCTTCGTCGGTCACCGTGCCCGCGATCGTCAGGCCCCGCCTGATGACCAGCACGCTCGTCGGCGTCTCGTCCGGGGAAAGCGCAAACTTCGCGACCGGTTCCGACACGCGCGTGGCGGCATAGTCCGGGTGTGTCATCGCAATCGTCGTTTGGCGGATATCCGTGGGAAAGCTAGGGTAGGTCCATCGGCCCTGGACATCGGTCGTCACATCAACGCCCGCTCCGAGCGGACCGCTCCGCTCTTCTCGCATCTTGAGGTTGAACCACGGGCTGACCTTCGCGCCTTGGATCGGCTCGCCGTCTTCGTTTTGAACGATGCCGCCGATCAACCGGCCCGGGTCGAGCCGCGCCGTGTAGGATTCGGGGATCGGGTCCGGCCCATCGCGCTGCTCCCAGTCGGCAAAGAACGGGGCGTACCCGGGCAATTCTACCTTGAGGGCGCAGTAAGCCGGAGTCTCGCGCGGCACGTCGACCCGGAGGCGGCCGCTTGCGTCGCACTGGTGGCGAGTCACTTTCCAGGGCCCGCCGGCAACCTGGCGGATCCGTAGCGTGACGTTCGCCGCCGGAACGGGATTGTCGTTGTCATCCAGGACCGTCAGCAGCAGGGAGGCGTCCGGCTGTTTGACGGTCTCGCCGTCGTCGGCATCCTTCGATTCGTCCGTCGCATCCTTCGCGGCGACCGTTGTTGTCTCTTCCGAGGCGAGCGTCGACTCCGACGCCGCGCCCACGGCCGAGATTCCACTTGCTCGAAAGCTGGGCAAAAGAATCACGCTCAGCACGAGCAGCACGGCAAAGGCTCCCAGGCCCAGCCGCGTGCGGAGCGGCCGACGTGTGTCCAGTAGCCGCATGAGTCTTCTCCTTAAGGTGTTCTTGGTGTTGCAGACTCCGAGCGCCATGGCCAGCGGATTGCAGTGTGCGCTGGCCCGCTCGGCGACGTGGAGGAAGGCTTCGCCCGACTGCCGTCGCGTTGCCGAGCCGGCGGCCAGGGCGATGTCGTCGCAAGCGTATTCACGAAGGCGGTGCAGCATCCGGCCGGCGATCCACACCGCAGGGTTGAAGCAGTAAACGGTCGTCATCAGTTGTTGAAAGCAGGCTGCCGCCACGTCGCCGCGTCGCACGTGGGCCAGCTCGTGCAGAACGACCCATTCGAGCTGCTTTGAGGAAAGACCGTCGCAAAGCTCCGTCGGCAGGATGACGACGGGCCGAAAGACGCCCCAGACCACCGGACTCGCCGTCCGCTCGCTCTGGACAATCGGAACGGTCCGCCGAAGACCGATTTTCTCCCGCAACGCTTCAGACAAGAGAGGAAGGTGGCCCGGATCGATCGGTCGCGCGCCGCGCATTTCCCGCGACAAGCGCCATTGCATCACCGTAAAGACCCCGAGCAGGGCAAGCACCGCGCTTGCCCAGGCGAGCATCGCCCAGGCCGCAAGGGAGATGGCCGGCCCCGGTTCGCTTTCTCCCGAAACCGTCGGCGCGGCTTCGATCGACCGGACGACTGCCGCCGACTCCTGCTCATCCGGCAAAGACCGGCCTTCCAGTATCGAGCGATCGAGGCCGGCAGACCCGGCCGGTATCGCGGGAGTCGAACCCGCTTGCCCTACAGGTGATTCGGCTGGCCCCGCAACCTTGTCACGATTTCCGGCAACAAGATCGTGATGCGTTTTCGTGCGTTCCTCCCCGGGCACGATCGCCCCCGGCGATCGCTGCGACATTCCGAGCCATCGGCCTGCGTGATACCCTGGCGAGCAGACGGCCCAATGCCGTGGAACGGCGATTTCCAGCGGCAGCAAGAGTTTGAGGAAAACCAGGAGGAAAAGGAGATAACCGAACTGTGCCGACAACTTCCGCCGGCACAACAGCCAGACGGCCGTGACCGCGGCCAACACGACCGTCGCGTCGACCGTCGAGATGACCACCCATCGTGCCCAGCCCTGGGCCATCGGGTTGAACCATTCCGCGAACATGATCTACCCCTCCTCGCCGGTCTGTGCTTCCGGGGCCATTTCGTCGAGAAGTTGCCGGAGCTCGGAGATTTCTTCGCTGGAGAGTCGGCTCTTCTTCACCAAGTTCATGAGCACCGGCCCGATCGACCCCTCGATCGCGTAGCCGAGCAACGTCTCCGCCGCACCGCTGAGCGTCGTTACGGCCGACCGATCCGGGCGATAAAGATAGCTGTTGCCGATCCGTTTCGTCGTGAGATAACCCTTGTCCACGAGCCGGCGCAAGAGCGTCTTCACGGTCGCAACAGCCCAACCGTAACGCTCGCCCGCCACCGAGTAGATGTCTCGCGCGGCCCCCTCCTTCCGCTCCCAGACGATGCTCATCACCTTCCACTCGGCTGGCGAGAGGACTTTGGGCTCCTTGGCTGTATTCCGCCGTGTCATCATTGACCTCCGGATCCGCGGTGTACGCTCAACGTTCGCTCCGCACCCGCCACTTTCGATTACAGGGTGCGTCCAATCGAGTACAATCGTAGACGTTCGGCTTGTGGTCGTCAATGGGGGCGGAAGAATTTCAAGAGCTTTTTCGCCTCAGGCGTCACCTTCAGGAACCTCGCCGCGGCAAACAACACCGAATAGCCAACTTTCTGACTCGCGATGCGCGGCGTAGTCATCAAGCCCCAAGCCGGAGGGCAAACCGGGATGTCAGGGTCGGTCCAGTCTTCCCCCAACAAGTCTTCTTGGTGGGCTCTCAGTCGGGTCGGATGTTGCCCCTTCCCTTAGCAAGGGGTTGTGAGTATGGTTCAGTTGGGTCGCTGGAGTGGACCGGATGGCCGCTCGTCGGAGGTCGCGGGGGCCGCCATATCGGCCCGTTGTGGGCCCCCGGCGGGAGGAAAGTCCGGGCTCCGAAGGACACGGTGATGGGTAACACCCACCGGCCGCGAGGCCAGGGAAAGTGCAACAGAGAGTAGACCGCCTCGCGGATTTCCCGCGAGGTAAGGGTGAAACGGTGAGGTAAGAGCTCACCAGCAGGCCGGGTGACCGGCCTGGCTAGGCAAACCCCACCGGGAGCAAGGTCAAACAGAGAGCAGCGGATGCGCCGGATGACTCCGTTCATCCTGGCGCTCCCATGGGCTGGTCTGGTCCGTTATCGACTCTCGGGTGGACCGCTTGAGGGGTCGAGCAATCGGCTTCCCAGATAAATGGCCATCGCCCGCACGGCGCCTTGTCGCGCGGGCACAGAACCCGGCTTACAGGTCCACTCCGGCCCCCTTATTGCTTGCCGCTATTCTTCTGTGCCCGCCAACTCCTCCACCGGTTTCTCTTCGTGCAACGCCCCCTCTCTCGTAGGGGAGGCGTCTCTCCGCCATTGCTCTTTCGGGATCAAGTCGTTCTCGATGAACTGCAGTAGCTTCGAGATGCAGAGCTTGTTCATGCTGGTGTGATGCTCGTCGGCTTCCGTGCGGAGCGCCTCGTGGAGGCTTCTGGGCAATCGAACCGTGATCACCCGCGTCGGCTCCTGGAGTTCCTCGGGGCCGGGTGTCCGCTCCCGTAGCCGCGTCAGCATTTCCAGGATCTCGCAGTGGGTCTCGGACCGCTCGAATTCGGCCAGTGCCTCCGGCGTGGGGTAAGTTCGGCGGACAACCCCGTTGATCCCCAGAATCTTCCGAAAGAAAGTCACCCAGTCCGGCGCCGGCTTGCTTGAGGCCAGCCGATGTGCGGCCTGGTAGACCCGCTGCCGGACTTCCCCATCGCTCTGGACTCCATTTTCCACGCGCATTGTGCATCCTTCCAAAGAATCAGGTCCAAACACCGCTTGCCCGTGCGGGCGTGTGCGAGACGCGATTCGTGCTCACGCGCTCGCCCGTTTCAGGAGAAGAATAGGCGCCATATCCCGCAGACTTGGGCCCGCGATTTGAAGGGATGGGAAGAACGGGCAAGATGGCTGCGTTTTTTCTGGCCCCGCCAGGGCCAGAATCAGGACTATCGAGGGGTGTGCGCGGCGGGCATAGTTCTATCGGGCGGTGTCGTGTTCCGTAAGCAAGAAACGCAGGAAACTGCCCCGGAAAAGCGGACTCGCGAGGCACCGCTAGCGGGTATCGCCAGGAACGAGTGCTTGCGTTGCCGTAACTGCTGGCACCGCCTGGGGATCAGCAGTCACATTTACCAAGTGTCCAGTGCCGACCGTCTCCGGCCACTCGCTATGCCATTGCATACCGCGCTGACGTTAACAGTTCCACCTTTCTGAGCATGACTGCACTGGCAGCACTGCTAGCATTGCTATTGCAGTAGACGAACCTTTGTAGTATACTCCGACCTTGAACTGTGCTCATCTTGCAGTTCTTGGCACGGTCACGGAGGATCGTTCAGACTACGGAGGGTTTATGCCATGAGTCTCCCACAGAAAGACGGAAGACACGTCTTTGTCGCCCTTCCCCTTGAGAAGAGTTTTCAAGACGTCTACCACTTCGGGATCGCTGACGCGGTCCGCGAGTGTGGCTGCACTTGTGAGCGGGTAGACAAAACCCATTTTACGGGCGACACGGTTCAACGGATCGAGGACAGGATTCGGACCGCCACGCTCGTGATTGCCGATGTGACAGGCGGGCGCCCCAACGTCTACTTCGAGGCTGGCTACGCTTCGGGAGGGGGAGTGCCTGTGGTTTTCATCGCCAAAGAAGGGGAAGAGTTGCACTTCGACATTTGCACGCAAGCGTGCCTTTTCTACAGCACAATCACCCAGCTGCGAGGGGAATTGGAAGCTTTGATTCGCAGCCTTTTCAGTTCTGGCGACGACTCACCCCGTTAGCTCCACGGGATCAGGTCGCGTCCGCCGCCAGCTCGGCGGCCACTTGGTCGAAGTACTTGACGCCCTGGGCGATCTCGGGCAGCGATTCGAGCCAGTTGTGCTCGTATTCGATGGAGAAGACTGCCTTGAGGCCCTGGCGACGCACCTCTTTGAGGATCGCCTTGACGTCTGCTTCCCCCGTACCCCAAGGCACGTCGTGGGCCCCCTGGCGCCCGTACTTATTGAGATCCTTGAAGTGGAAGGAGATGATCCGCCCTTCGAGCTTCTTGATCGCGTCGACCGGGTTGATGCCGGAACGCATCCAGTGCCCCGTATCGGCACAGGCCCCGATTCGCCGGCTGCGGCCCTTGCAGTGCTCCAGCACCGTGTCGGGGTTCCAGTAGGACGACGGTTCGGGGTGGTTGTGGATGGCCAGGTTGATTTGGAACTCTTCGCAAAGTTTGTCGATCTCGTCGAACGCGTCGAACGGGGGCTCGGAGGTAATCGTCTCGATGCCCATGGCCTTGGCGAACTCGAACGTCCCCCGATCGGCCCCGGTGACCCCGAAACAAACCAACTCGACGCCCGAATCGGCCAGCTTCTTCTTGACCGCCTTTCGGTCTTCCTCCGACATGGCCGGGCCGACCCGCACGTCGGGTTTTTCCTCACTGAGCTTCTGGCCCGGGTAGGCCTCGATGTAGTGAAGCCCCAGGGAGGCGTTCTTGTCGATCGCCTCATAAAAGGTGAAGCGGTTGAAGCTGTAGGCCTGGCACCCGAGTCGCCAGCCGAGCTTTTCAGCATTGGGCGCCCCGGCGGCAAGTTGGTCGGCCAGGAGTCGCGACCCACCCAGAGTGGCTAGCCCCATTCCCGCGGCCAGCGTGCCGGTTGTGCTCAGAAAACGGCGACGGTCGATCACGTTTTTCATGACAAAAGGTCCTCGAAGAAACATTCCTGCGCGCCGAGCGGGCCAGCGCCGTTTCACACGGTCCAAATCACGTCGGCCGCATTATAAAGAGGGGGGGACGCCAGAGCAACGAGCCCTTCCGGTCCCGGTCCCGCTCAAGTTTGACCCCTTTGTCCGGCGTTAGTAGAATAGAGAGTGTGGGACCTCGGTTTGCACCTTCTCTTGCGGGCATTCGACCCATCTGACCGAGGAGATCCATTTCTAGTGGATGGAACAGGCCACCTGAGAGACCAGAGGTAGTCGGCCGGTCTCGAACCGGGATTGGGCGCCAGTCATTGATGAGTGATTCAGCCTCACGCAGTCACCTGGAGGAGCCTATCGCGGGCGCGGGCCCGGGTGGGGGGTCATCGGCCAGCCGGCGAGGGGCGATGGTGGGAGGCGCTCGCCACGTGGTGGAGGATCAGCCGACGGTCATCTCCCGGCGGCCCCCGTTGGCGCCGGTGTCGCAGCCCGAAGCGGAGACGCCGGCGAGACCAGGCGACCTGCCGTCCGGCGGCCGGCTCGAACACTTCGAGTTGCTGGAATACGTCGGCGGGGGGGGGATGGGTCGAGTGTTTCGGGCGCTGGACACGCGCCTGGGCCGGACCGTCGCCCTGAAGGTCTTGTCGCGGGATCAAGCCGGCCAAACGGAAGCGCTGATGCGGTTTCGCAACGAAGCCCGCTCGGCGGCCCGGCTGAACCATGAAAGCATCGCCCAGGTCTACTTTGTCGGCGAGGACGAGGGCCTGCCGTTCATCGCCTTCGAGTTTGTCGAAGGGGGCAACCTTCGCGACCTGGTGACCGAAAAAGGGGCGTTGCCGTTGGCCGAAGCCCTCAGCTACACGCTGCAAGTGGCCGAGGCTCTGACCCACGCCGCCGAGTACCACATCGTTCACCGCGACATCAAGCCGTCGAACGTGCTGATCACTTCCGAGGGTCGGGTGAAGCTGATCGACCTGGGACTGGCCCGGATGAAAAAGCTCAGCGGCTCGGCCAACGATCTGACGGCCAGCGGCGTTACGCTGGGCACCTTCGACTACATTTCGCCCGAGCAGGCCCGCGATCCGCGCAACGCCGACATCCGCAGCGACATCTACTCGCTCGGGTGTACCCTCTTTTTCATGTTCACCGGGCGACCGCCGTTTCCCGAAGGGACGGTGCTCCAGAAGCTGCTTCAGCACCAGGGGATCGAGCCGCCCGACGTTCGCGAGTTCCGCCCCGACCTGCCGGAAGAGGTCTCCCGGCTGGTGCGGAAGATGATGGCCAAGGAGCCGCATCGGCGCTATCAGGATCCGCCGACGCTGGTTAAGGCGCTGCTCCTGCTGGCCGAGCAAGTCGGCTTGGGAGTCGTGGGGGTCAAGCACGCCGCTTGGGCGCCCGTGGAAACACGCCGAGTTTCGTTCCTCCACCGGCACGTTCCCTGGATGGCCCCGATCACCGGGCTGGCGTTGAGCGTGGTGCTGTTGCACGTCCTTTGGACGTCGTCGGCCCGAGAGGACGATCAGCCCCTGCGTGACTGGGTTGGGGGGCCCGCGAGGATCGTCGCGGAATTGCCCGCTGGGGAGGGACGGCTCAATCCCAACGGCGCCGCGCCGGACAGGGAAACACCCGTTTCCCAGTCTCCGGATCAACCGATGGACAACACGGCTCGAACAGAGCCAGCCGCCCCCGGTGCGGAGCCAAGAGAAATTGCCACCCCGCCCGCCGAATCGACGCCCGCTCCCCCGGCAAGCGGTGGGGTCCAGTCGTCGCTGGCTGCACCCTTGGAGCCGCCGGCCGACGTAACCAAGCCCAACCCCCTGGAGGGGCTCCTTTCCAGCGGCGCCGGCCAAGACGCCTTGTTGCCCGAGGGCCTGGAGGGCGGCGTTTCGTTGCCCGGGGAAAGCCCAGCCGGTCTTTCGGTCGATGTCGGGGGAACGGCCGAGGGCGCACAACTCAGCGTCGCGACCGCCACGGGCGCGGTGGCCAAGCCCGGTCCGTCGGCCGAGCCCACAGCGGAACGTCGCCCGCTGTTGGTCGTCGAGCCGCAGGCCGATGGAGAAGGTCGCTTCGCCACGCTTGGTGCCGCCTGCCGCGCGGCCCGGCCCGGCGACGTCATCGAATTGCGCTACAACGGCCGCCTGGAGGAGGAACCGCTCACGTTGGCGAACCTGGAGTTCACCATCCGTGCCGGCGAAGGTTTCCAGCCGGTGATCGGCTTTCAGCCTTCCGAGATCGACCCGATCGGGTTGCCCCGCAGCATGTTCAACTTGATCGGCAGCCGGCTGACCTTGACCAACGTGGCGATCGAGTTGGACATGCCTCGCGACGCCCCCAGCGATCACTGGTCGCTGTTCGAAATCGGGCAGGGGGAGAAGGTCACGCTCCAGAACTGCTCGCTGACGATCCGCAACGCCGCCGACCAGCGGGCGGCCTATCATCAGGAGGTCTCGTTCTTCCGGCTCAAGGCGGCGCCGGGCTCCGGCGCGGCGATCCAGGACGAGCCACCGGCCCCGGCCCGAACGGTGGCCGTCGAATTGGCCGGCTGCGTTGTCCGCGGCGAGGCGGTCTTCCTGCACACCGAGGACCTTCAGCCGGTCGATCTGGTTTGGCGAAACGGTTTCCTGATCACCACGGAACAGTTGGTCGTGGCCAACGGAGGCGAACGGGCGCCGCGGCCGGACGAGGCGCTGCGGATCAGCTTGGATCACGTCACGGCCGTCGCCGACCGCGGGCTGTGCCGGCTGGAGCACAGCGAGTTCGCCCCGCACCAGTTGCCCGCCCACCTCGACTGCACGAAATGCGTCTTCCTGCTCGGGCCCGAGGCGTCGCTGATCGAGCAGGCGGGCGTGACCGACATGGAGCAATCGCTCCAGCGGATCCAGTGGCAAGGCGACGACAACGTCTATCGCGGCTTCACCCGTTTCTGGACCACCGGCCATCTCGACCTGGGCATCGCGTCGGCCTCGAAGACGTTCGACGATTGGCAAGCGATTTGGACGCCGACCGGCGAGAGGTCGCCCCGGGTGAAGATCACCGACCAAGAACAACTGCCCGGTCCGGACCGCGCTGCC
>JBDRTC010001086.1:0-9242 GCA_043824335.1 Planctomycetota bacterium
ACCCGCGGCACGCCGAGTTTCTTGACGAATTGCTTTTGGTGACGAAGAGGCTCGACCAGTTCTTTGAAGAGCACAGGGAAAGGATTCACACGCCAGCGCACGCCGAAGAGATCGCCGAGAGCTTTCGGGAGAATCTCCTCACGTATACCGAGGAGGACGCGTTCGGGAAATGCGACGCCCAGATGCGTCGCTTTACGTCCATCGGCGGGGCGCAGGACGGGCTCGTCGCGTCGTGCCGAATGATCGTCAAAATACTCCGCCAGCGTTCGGGAATCGCCATGGCGGTGAATCCTGAGCTGAAGGAGATCGCCACCGAGATTCGCACGCGCACCCAGGCGATGCTGCGGAACCCCACGGCCTATGAGGCTCCACAGCACTGAACGAGCACTCGGAACTTCTCCCGGGCCCCGGGCGTCGAACCAGAGAAGGTCTTCTCAGGTCGGAAAAAGGGGAGGTGGGAACCATGAACGCAGGCAAGGTTTTTGGCCGTTTGGGTAGCACGGCCCGGCGAGTGCTCCTTGGGGGGGCGGCGGCACTTCTGGCGACGGTTCCCGCCGCTCCGCTCGAGGCGGCCCAGGCCGGCCAGCGGCCCTCGACCGAAGGCCACGTGGCCGAGCTGGCCGAGTATCTCGATCGCGTCCGGATCGCCGAGCCCGTCACGTATCGCCACTTGGCGGTCTATCCCGTGCTCTTGCGCGACGACGTCGACCTGCGGGGCAGGTGGCTGACCTTGGACGCCGCCATCTCGCGGGGCGTGCTCGTGGTCACCGAGAAGGGCCGCGGCGGGAGCGTGCCGGCCGTGGTCGTCGAAAACCGCAGCCGCTCCCAGCACGTCTTCCTCATGGCCGGCGAACTCCTCTCCGGCGGGAAGCAGACCCGAACGGTTCGACGCGACGTGGTCCTCGCCCCGGGCCAGCGGATAGAGCTTGAGGTCTTCTGCGTGGAAGCCCGGCGTTGGGAAGGGGGCGATCAATTCTCGGCCTCCGGGTCGCTGGTCCCCCAGTCGATCCAAAAGGAGCTTCGCCGGGGCGCCGGCCAGGAGAAGGTGTGGTCGGAGATCGCCAGGAACAACATGGCTTTGGAGGCGGAGAACACCACCGGGAGCCTGGAGCTTGCCCTGAAGGCCGGACCGGTCCAAGAGAAGCTCGGCGACGTGCGGCGAAGCATTGTGCCCAGGATGCCGGAAGGAACCATGGGCTTCCTCTTCGTCGACCGCGGCCGCGCGCTCGGGGGCGACTTTTTCGGGAGCGCCGAACTGGCACGAGAGCTGCTCCCCAAGCTCTTGGACTCCTACGCCGTCGACTGCGTGGTGTTGGGCAAATCTCGGTTCGCTCCGCCGGAGCGCGACGGCGATCGCGCGGCCGTCGACTTCTTCCGCCGCGTCTGCCTCGCGGGCAGCCGTCGGGCGGGCACGCCCGGCTCCGGCGCGGGCATCCGCACCCGCACCGGCGGGCTGATGGGCGACGGCGTGAGCCTCGGCGGGGTCGTCGTCCACTACGGGGCCCAAATCCAGGACCGGATCGTCCCAGGCCCCGTGCCCCTTCTGGAATCTCCACCCCGCCAGTCTCCCGACGCCCGCTAGTGGTCAGTCAAGGCTGCTTTGAGGGGTGCCACGGGCATCTTGCCCGTGCTCCCACGGCAGCACTGGCGAGACGCCAGTGGCACCCAGCCCGTCAATTCGAGTTTGACGGATCACTAGCGACCGTAACGCGAGCCGGCGAAATGAGGAGACAGTGCGCCGCTCCCAGGTCTGGCGTCCGGCGCACGAGGCCGTTATGCTGTGGGTTTTGCGACATACGGAGCGAGGTTCCCGGTAAGCATTAGCAGGAGTCCTCTGGTCTAGGCTGTCGGATGAGCAAGATTCTCGAGAAGCGGGACCTGGCGCCGAAGATTTTTGAGATGGTGGTCGAGGCGCCGCGAGTCGCCAGAAAGGCCCAGGCGGGCCAGTTCGTGGTGGTGATGGCCGACGATAGGGGGGAAAGAATCCCCCTCACGATCGCCGATTTCGACGCCCGGCAGGGAACCCTCACCATGGTCGTGATGGTGGTGGGCACCAGCTCGACGAAGCTCTCGCGCATGGAGGTGGGCGATTCGCTTCACGCCCTGATCGGCCCGCTGGGGATGGCCTCGGAGATCGAGGATTGCTCCAACGTGGTGATGGTGGCCGGCGGCGTGGGGACCGCCCCGGTTTTCCCGATCGCCCGGGCGTTTCGCGAGGCCGGCTCCCGGGTGGTGACCATCCAAGGGGCCCGCTCCAAAGAGCTGCTCTTCTGGACGGATCGGCTCGCCTCGGTGAGCGACGAGCACATCCTCACCACCGACGACGGCACGGCCGGGCGCAAGGGCCTGGTCACCGAGCCGTTGAAGGAATTGCTGGAGGGGTCCAACAGCAGGAAGGTCGATTGCGTTTATGCGATCGGGCCGGCGATCATGATGAAGTTCTGCTCGCTCACCACGGAGCCGTTCGGCGTGAAGACGATCACGAGCCTCAACTCGGTGATGATCGACGGCACCGGCATGTGCGGCGGCTGCCGCGTGGACGTGGGCGGCAAGACCCGCTTCACCTGCGTCGACGGCCCCGAGTTCGACGGCCACCTGGTCGATTGGGACCTTCTGTTGTCGCGTCAGAAGATTTACCACGAGCAGGAAGCCTGCTCGCTCGAGCGATTGATGCAGGAGCATAGCTGAGAGGATGAACGAGAAACCTTCCAAGGCGAAGCCGAAGAAAGAGAAGCAGCCGCGGGTGCCCATGCCCGAGCAGGACCCCGAGGTGCGCAGCCGCAATTTCGAGGAGGTTCCCCTCGGCTACGGCGTTGAGCAGGCGCAGGCAGAGGCCGGGCGGTGCTTGCAGTGCAAGAAGCCGCCCTGCCTGAAGGGGTGCCCGGTCAACGTCGACATTCCCGGGTTCATCGAGTTGATTGTCGAAGGGAAGTTTGCCGAGGCGGCGCGGAAGATCAAAGAGACGAACTGCCTGCCCGCCGTCTGCGGACGCGTGTGCCCCCAGGAGTCGCAGTGTGAGGCCTTCTGCGTTCTGGGCAAGAAGGGAGAGCCTAGTGCGATCGGTCGGCTGGAGCGTTTTGTCGCCGATTACGAGCGAGAGCACGGCCTGGTCGAGCTGCCCGCGAAAACGCCGTCCACGGGGAGGAAAGTGGCTGTCGTCGGGTGCGGGCCGGCGGGGCTCACCGTGGCGAGTGACCTCACGCTGCTGGGCCACGAGGTGACGATCTTCGAGGCCTTTCACAAGCCGGGCGGCGTGCTCATGTACGGCATCCCGGAGTTCCGTCTCCCCAAGGTCATCGTGGAGAAGGAGGTCGACTACCTCCGCCAACTGGGCGTGACCATCGAGCTGAACCAGGTGATCGGCAAGTCGATCACCATCGACGAGCTGTTGGACGAGGAAGGGTTCGACGCCGTGTTCGTCGGCGTGGGGGCCGGGCTCCCCTATTTCATGGGCGTGCCGGGCGAGAACCTGGGCGGGGTCTACTCGGCCAGCGAGTACCTCACGCGCAGCAACCTGATGAAGGCCTACGACTTCCCCGCGCACGACACGCCCCTGGTCCGGGGCCGGACCGTGTGCGTCGTCGGCGGCGGCAACGTGGCCATGGACTCCGCCCGAACCGCCCGGCGGCTCGGGGCCGAGAACGTCTACATCGTCTACCGCCGCTCGCGGGAGGAGATGCCCGCCAGGGCCGAGGAGATCCATCACGCGGAGCAAGAGGGGATCGTCCTCAAGCTGCTCTCGTCCCCCATCGAATACATGGGCGACGAGCGGGGTATGGTCCGGCAGGCCCGCTGCCAGGAGATGGAGTTGGGCGAGCCCGACGACTCCGGCCGGCGCCGCCCGGTCCCCAAGGAGGGCGCCGAGTTCACCATCGACACCGACCTGGTGATCGTCGCGATCGGCTCCGGGGCCAACCCCATCCTGACCCAGCAGACGAAGAACCTCGACCTGAACCGGCGCGGCTATATCGTCGCCAGCGAAATCGGGCGCACCAGCCGCGAGGGCGTCTGGGCCGGCGGCGACATCGTCACCGGTAGCGCCACCGTGATCCTCGCCATGGGCGCGGGAAAATCAGCCGCCAACGACATCCACGAATACCTCTCGGGCAACGGCGAGTCGTGGTCACCCGTTGGGTGAAAGCGACTACATGGGCGTTCCTGTTAAGCGTTGATACACGCTACGGTTGACAAATCCTTTCCACTTGGTATTATGTATGTGTTCGCATACAAAACCGTATCCAAGCGTGATTGACAAACAGACATGGCACGGCCCAGCCAGCGGGATCAAAAGAGAACTGAATTGTTGCCGGTAATCACCGAGGCGTTTAGCGAACTTGGCTACCACCGCGCCACCACCGCCAAGTTGGCCGCCCGATGTGGCATCCAGGAGAACGTCCTCTAT
Organism: Planctomycetota bacterium; assembly: GCA_043824335.1. Taxonomy (GTDB): domain Bacteria; phylum Planctomycetota; class Planctomycetia; order Pirellulales; family Thermoguttaceae; genus JBDRTC01. Next base: position 4,403 of record JBDRTC010001086.1, read on the forward strand.
CGGTTATGGACCGACAAGCAGGAGATGTTCCTCGCGTCCATCGACTTCCTGCGTCGTTCAAGACTGAAGAGGTGGAGATCTCTTGCCAGCACCGACGAAGCGGTCCGCAGCACGGCGGAACGGATGTTGGAGAACGAAACCCAGCAGGTGGGTGAACTGCGCCTGCATCGCTTGATTTTTGCGGCCCTTGCTGAAACAGACGATCCGAGAATTCGGCGCTCGGTCCAGCAAATGTATCGCCAATACCAGAGCGCGTTGACGAAGGCCATCTCCGCTCACCGCCGGACGAACGACAAGTCCTTTCCGGCGGCCGGGCTTTCGGCCTGGGCCGCGATTGGGCTGGTTACCGTGATCAACATCATCACCGAATTGAACCTCGTGAGTCGCCGCGACCGAAAGCAGTTGTTCTCAGATGTCGCCGGTTACCTGCTGGATGGAAAACCGCGTTTGGATCGTTGAGGAACCGGCGGGCTGATTCCGAATACACGGTGCAAGGCCCCCAAAACTCTTTTGTCTATTATGTAAGTGAACACCTACACCCCACATGAGCGGATGGGGGTTACCGGTTCTCGCCAGCAAGTTCCCGATTCCTGGAGGTTTGAACAATGTCGAAGATTGCCAGCGCCGAACATCGGCAGCGCGTAGCTGCACTGCAGGCCAAAGTAACGGAACACGGATACGACGTGTTCCTTGTCTCGTCGCGCGAAAACATCTTTTACCTCACCGGAGTAGTATGCCATCCTTTGGAGAGGCCGCTGTTCGTCCTCATCTGGCGAGACGGTTCGCCCTGTTTCCTCCTTCCGGCGTTGGAGGCCGAGCACATTCGGGAGACGGCGGACAATGACCACGTCGAGTCCTATTGGGAATACCCGGCGCCGCCTGGCCAAGGCTGGGCGGACCGGCTGCGAGAGATGTTGGGCGGCGCGACGAACATCGGCATCGAGCCTTCACTGAGGGCGGAAATCAGCGACGGGCTCGGCGAGGTTTCGTTGCGCCCGATGCCCTTGATCGAACAGCTTCGCGTCGTCAAGTCGCCGGCAGAGGTAGAGATGATCCGTCGTGCGGCCAGTTGCGCTGAACTGGGCATCAAGCGGCTCTTGGCCGCGTCCTACTACGGTTCGTGGGTGGTTGAAGGATTCGTCGAGACCCGTACGGTGATGAAGCGGATTATCCGAGAGTCGGACAACTTCAATCCGCTGTTGACCAAGGTTCTGATGGGAACTTGGGCGGGGCCGCGCAGTGCACGGCCGCATTCCATCCCGAAACTGGATGACCGGCTCTTGGAAGGCCCTCATGTGGGTCTCGCACTGACGACATTTGACGGCTACGCCGCCGAGTGCGAGCGCACCTATTTCACGGCCCGGCCCGCGGCGGAAGTCTGCCAGGCCTTTGACGCCATGCTGGAAGCTCGGCGGATCGCCTTCGGGATGGTTCGGCCAAGCGTTCCCTGTGGGGATATCGACGCGGCAGTCAAAGAGTTTCTGGCGAAGGAAGGATATGCCGACAAGCGACTGCATCGAACCGGCCATGGGATCGGGATTGCCTACCACGCCGAGACGCCATGGTTGGCCGAAGGAAGCGACGAGGTATTGGCGGCCGGGATGGTTGCGAGCATCGAGCCAGGGATTTATCTTCCGGGCATCGGCGGGCTGCGACACTCGGATACGGTTCTGGTAACAGAAGACGGTTATGAATCCCTCACCCAACATTCCATAGAACTTGAGAAGCTCACCATCACGTCGTGGAAACCTTTTGCTCGGCTGAAAGGGATGCTCGTGCGACGGTCGTTGGGCTGCTGAATCGCTTCGAATACGAGTTGGCCAGGAGGTGCAAGAAGACTGCCGGGACTGTTGTGGAGGACTGGAGGTGAAACTGTTCGAAGGCTTATCAAGTGGCGATGTCCTGCTGTACTGCGGACAACATCCCTCCGATTGCTCCAGCTTCTTTTGCAGCGAACTGGTTGCAGCTGCGTTCCAACGAATCGGGCTCTTGCCCGCACCGCCGGAGGGATTGAGCGCAAACAACTACATTCCGGCAGATTTCAGCAGCATCTATCCCGGCGCTCATCTTCCGCTACGGCCGGGATTTCGCTTAGATGCCGAACGTCTTGTGCCACCATCGAATACGAAATGTGGCCGCCATCGTCCAGGTGTCCCGTGTGGATAGCTGTCCCAACCCGCGCCTTATCAAACCTTCGCTTCACGGATCGCGACCGTCGTTTCTCTAAGTGCAGCAACGACTTCGGTTTGCGAGCATCTTTTCTGCCGTCTGCGAATTGAAAATGCCATCACGCGCTCAAGGCGGCGGTTGATGAGACAGCCGGTGGCGGTGGTGGCGGGAATCGGCCTTCGTCGCTAGGATGGGGAACTCGGGTCACCACCTTGCCCCAAGAGTTCCGCCATGGACGATCCCGCACGGTTATTGGCACGGCTTGCCAGGGAGTTTACCGAGAGGCTCCGCCGGGGGGAGTCGCCCGACGTTGAGGAGTACGCCCGGCAGCACCCGGAACTGGCCGAGAGGATTCGAGAACTCCTGGGCACGCTGCGGTTGATGGAGGAACCGCCGTCGGGCGGGCCGGAGTCGACGCCCGTCGACGGAGCCGCCGCCACGCTCGCCATGGCCGGCACGGCGTCGGGCACTTCGGAAACGCCGCTTAAGAGTTTTGGCGATTACGAGCTTTTGGAGCGGATTGCCACCGGCGGCATGGGCGTCGTCTATCGGGCCCGGCAGAAGAGCCTCGACCGGATTGTCGCCCTGAAGATGATCAAGGCCGGCCAGTTCGCCACCGAGGAGGAGGTCCTCCGTTTTCACACCGAGGCCGAGGCGGCCGGCAATCTTCAGCACCCGAACATCGTGGCCGTCCACGAGGTGGGCGAGCTCGAGGGCCAGCACTACTTCTCGATGGACTACGTCCAGGGCCGGAGCCTGGCGGAGATTGCCGCCCAGGGAGACGTGACCCCGGACCGGGCGGCCGAGTACGTCGAAACGGTGGCCTTGGCCGTCGAGTACGCCCATCAGCACGGCGTTTTGCACCGCGATCTCAAGCCCTCGAACGTGCTGGTCGACCTGGCCGGCCAGCCCAAGGTAACCGATTTCGGCCTGGCCAAGCGGCTCGACAGCGGCTCCGACCTGACCACCACCGGCTCGGCTTTGGGGAGCCCGCCTTACATGTCGCCCGAGCAGGCCGCGGGGCAAACGGACCAGGTGGGCCGAGCGAGCGACGTCTACGCCCTGGGCGGCCTGCTCTACGAGTTGCTCACGCGCAGGCCACCGTTTCGGGCCGAGACGCGCATGGAGACGCTCTACCTCGTCATGGAGACCGAGCCGACGGCCCCCCGGCTGATCGACCGCGAAATCCCCCTCGACCTGGAGACGATCACACTGAAGTGCCTGGCCAAGTCGCCGGGCGACCGCTACGAGTCGGCCCAAGAGGTGGCCGACGAGTTGGGCCGCTTTCTCCGGGGGGAGCCGATTCTCGCCCGGCCGCTGGGCGCCTCGGGCGCGGCCCCGCGCTTGACCTGGTACATATCGGCGGCGATCCTCCTGGCGATCGCGTTTGCCTTCATCGCTCCCTACCTCGCTTCGCGGCTCGGGCTCCGCGAACAGGTGCTCGGCGCGTTGCTCTCAACGATCGAGTTGGGCGGGATCGTTTTCCTCAGGCTGCTGATGATGATCGTCGTGCCCCTGGTGATGGCTAGCGTGATGAGCGGCGTGCTCGGCATGGGCGACGTGCGCAAGCTGGGCCGGCCCGGGGGGTACACCCTGGTCTACTTCCTGGCCACCACCCTGCTTGCCGCCCTGCTGGGGTTGGTGGTGGTCAATCTGGTGCAGCCGGGTGCGGGAGTCTCGGCCGATCGGCTCACTACGGCCACGCTCCCCGAGCACGTCGACCTCGGGAGCCCAAGCTCGGTCACGGGCAGTCTCAGGGACTTCGTCGTCAGAACGCTCTTCACCGACAACCTCTTCGCCGCCATGGCCGAAGGGAACCTGTTGCCGGTGATCGTCTTCAGCATCATCTTCGCGGGCATGCTGACGACGATGGGCCGCCGCGCGGAAACCATCTCGCGACTGATCACCAGCGCGAACCATGCCCTGTTAAACTTCGTCATGCTTTTGATGAAGGTCGCCCCGATCGGGATTTTCTGCCTCGTGGCCGCCAAGTTCGGCCAGGAGGTGGCCACGGGTACGTTCGGCGAAACGTTCCGCAGCCTGTTGCTCTACATCGTCGTGGTGCTGGCCGCGCTTTTGGTCCATGCCCTGGTCGCCCTTCCGCTGATCCTCTTTCTGGCGACGCGCCGCAACCCGTACCGCTTTCTCGCCGAGATGTCGGAGGCCCTGTTGACGGCCTTTTCCACGGCCAGCTCGTCGGCCACGCTCCCCGTTTCGATCGAGTGCGCCGAGAAGCGCGCCCGGGTGTCGCGGCGGGCCGTCGAGTTCGTGCTGCCGCTGGGGGCCACGGTTAACATGAACGGGACGGCGCTCTATCAGGCCTGCGCGGCGGTCTTCATCGCCCAGGTGGTCGGCCGTTCTCTGGGGCCGTGGGAGCAAGCGACGATTCTGATCACCGCCTCGCTGGCGGCCGTTGCCGCGGCGGGCATCCCGCACGCCGGCATGGTCACGATGCTGATCGTCTTCAACACGCTCAAGCTCCCGCCGGAAGGGATCGCCCTGCTCTTCACGGTCGACTGGCTGTTGGACCGCTTCCGCACGCCTGTGAACGTCTTCGGCGACGCGGTGACCGCCGCCGCGGTCGAGAAGAGCTTTCGGCGGTGAGGTCCCCTGCGTAGCGAAAAGTGCAGGGTGCCCAAGGAGATACGACTCCACGCTCTCGAACCGGGCC
>JBDRTC010001087.1:0-3314 GCA_043824335.1 Planctomycetota bacterium
GGCACCGGCCCGAGGTGGTCGGACTCGAGCTCGGGACTGGCGGGCCACTGGCCGACCTCGCCGGGCAGGGTTTCCACGAGGTCGAGGTAGCGGCGCTGGTAGGCGCGGGCCTCGACGTCGCTCACGCAGGCCTCGCCCAACAGATCGACGCTGAACGCCATGCCCTGGTCCCACCGTTTTCGCAGCTTGCGTAGCGCGCTGGTCGCGTCGGTTCCCGCGATGAAGTTGCCCGCCATGGCGGTGATCCGCTTGCCGATCGAGCCGGCCATCGTCCCCTTGGCCATCGCGCCGGCCCGGAGCCCAAAATCCATTCCGGGAGGAAGCGTCACGCCCGGCTGGCTCAGGTAATCGACCAGGTAGTCGAACACGTGCTCGGGCGTGCGGAGCATGGGGAAGACGTCGACGAAGCGGAACAACTGCACCTTGAAGGCCGGGTCTTTCATCGCCCAGCTCATCAGCCAGTCGGACCAAAACCGCGAGGAGAGCACGCCGGCCCGATGCCGTCGCGCGAGCCGCAACAGCTCGGCGCCGATCTGGCGCGTGCGGCGTTCGATCTCCCAGCGGTTGCCTGCGCTTTGGTTCGCAGTGGAAGAAGCCACGCGAGACCTCCCGGACGAGTGAGGATGACGGACTTTCGTAAAACCGACGCCTCCATGAGGAATTCTACCGGTCGCTCTCCGCGTTACCACCCCCAAAGAATGGGCCCTTCCGGCAACGGGATGCTCGCGGCGACCGGTTCACGCTTCACCCGTACCGGGCCTGCTGCTATGATGGGCGGCGAAACGTACCTTTCAGCTTCGCACCAGAAAGCGAGGGTGTAGCATGGACCGGTTGCGACGGATAACCGCTTTCGGCGTCGTCCTTTCGGCAGTCGTCCTGTTGTCGGCGCACTTGGCTCGGGCCGAGGTGGCGCGGGTCGAAATCGACCGCCGCGAGTCGTTCGCCGACGGACACTCCTTCGGCCGATCCGGCCCCTACGAAAAGCTGTCCGGGCGGTTGCACCTGGAGGTCGATCCGCTCGATCCGGCCAACCAGCGGGTGACGGACCTGAAGCTCGCCCCGCGGAACGCCCGTGGCAAGGTCGAGTGCTGGACCGATTTCTTCCTGCTCAAGCCGGTCGATTCCCTGCGGGGAAACCGGCGCGTGCTCTACGACGTGAACAACCGCGGCAACAAGCTGGCCGTCTGGACCTTCAACGGAACCCAGGGCAATAACCCCACCACCCTGGCCGACGCCGGCAACGGCTTCCTGATGCACCAAGGGTACTCGATCCTCTGGTGCGGCTGGTGCGGCGACGTGACGGCCGACGGCACCGACCGGCTCTTGATGGGGCTCCCCGTAGCCCGGGATGGAGACAAGCCGATCACCGGGAGAATCCACGTCGAGATCTGCGTCGACGAGAAGGTCCAAAGCCGTCCCTTCTTTTGGAGCCCTTGGGGCACGGCCGACGCCTACCCGGCGGCAAGCCTCGACAACAAGATGGCCCGCCTCACCATGCGCCCCAAACGGTCCGAGCCGGCCGTCGAGGTTCCCCGCGACGCCTGGGCGCTGGCTCGAATGGAAGATGGAAAGCTCGTCCCCGATCCCAAGCAGCTTTACGTCGAGGACGGATTCCGGCCGGGCTGGCTCTACGACCTTGTGTACACCGGCAAGGAGCCTCGGGTGGCGGGGCTGGGGCTGGCCGCGATTCGCGACTGTGTCTCGTTCTTCCGCTACGCCGACGAAGACCGGCAGGGATTCCAAAACCCGCTGGCCGGCTCGGTCGAGTACGCCTACGTGTTCGGCATTTCTCAATCGGGCCGGGTCGTCCATCATTTCCTCTACGACGGGTTCAACGCCGACGAAACCGGACGCGTCGTGTTCGACGGCTGCCTGGCCCACGTGGCCGGGGCCGGCAAGGGGCTGTTCAACCACCGCTTCGGCATGGCCACCGTTTACGGGATCCATCACCAGGGCAACCTTTACCCCTCCGAGTTCTTCCCTTTCACGCCGATGCCGCAAAAAGACCCGGTCACCGGGCACGAGGGCGATACGCTGGCCCGCGCGAGGGCCCAAGGGCACGTGCCCAAGATGATCTTCACGCAAACGTCGACCGAGTACTGGGCCCGGGCGGCGTCGCTCCTGCACACCGACGTGGAAGGCAAACGGGACCTGGAACTCGACCCAAACCTTCGCATCTACTCCGTTGCCGGGGCCCAGCATTTGGGAGCAGGCCCGCCGGACCGGGGCACGTGCCAAAACCCACGCAATATCCTCGACGACCGGCCGCCCGTGCTCCGCGCGATGCTGGTCGCCCTGGACCGCTGGGTCGGCGAAGGCCGCCAGCCACCTGCGAGCCGATACCCACGAATTGCCGACGGCACGCTCGTCGGCCTGGACGTGTTCCGCGGGTCGTTCCCTCACATCCCCGGCGTTCGGCTGCCCGAGGGCTACTACATGCCCTTGCGGCTGGACTTCGGCCCGCGATGGTACACCGAGGGCATCGCCGACTTCGTGCCGCCCAAACCGGGGCCGCCGTACCAGACGCTCGTCCCGGCCGCCGATGCCGACGGCAACGAGCTGGCCGGGATTCGGCTCCCCGACGTGGCCGTGCCGCTGGGAACGTTCACCGGCTGGAACCTGCGTGCCGCCGAGTACGGCGCCGAAGGGATGCTGGGAGGGCTTCACGGATCCTACTTGCCCTTCGCCCGCACGCCCGACGAGCGGAGCAAGCAGGGCGATCCCCGACCCTCGGTGCTCGAGCGCTATCCAACCCGGGCGGTCTACCTCGCCCGAATGACCGAAGCCGCGCTTCAACTAGAGCAGGAAGGGTTCCTCCTGGAAGCCGACGTGGTCGAGATCCTGAAGACGGCGTCAACCCGTCGACTGTGGGACGACGCGAAAGAGGAGCGGCCAAAGCGTTAGCGGTCGCCGGCAAAGCTTCGGTCCGTTTAGCGGCCGACGGAACGTCGGCCTCTGGGAACACCGCATGTCGCCGACGTACCGTCGGCGGCTAAACGACAAGAATAGAACTCTCCTCTGCAATCCGGCCCCGAACAGAAGCCGCAAGCGAACCCGCCGGGCGAACATTCGGAGATCGCGATGAAGCGTCAAGTCCTGCTCATCCCCTTTGTTCTCGTGCTGTTCGGGATTCTGTTTGCCGGCGCGGTCATAGGGGCCGACCCGGATCCGCTCGTCGCGCCGTCGCTGGTGCGAAACGGCGACTTTGAACGTCGGGGCGGGTGGAACACGTCGGCAGGGGGAGCGATCGCACCGGATGGCAATCCCGGCCAATGTCTTCGCTTCGAGGGTCCAGCCGGCGCGAAACAGGACGT
>JBDRTC010001088.1:0-3357 GCA_043824335.1 Planctomycetota bacterium
TGAAGTGTCGTCTCCTGTGGGGAGACGCGAGTACAAGACAATGCCAAAGACGATCAGGAGAATGAAGATCACCCCCATGCCGATCTTGGCCTCCCGGGCCATGCGTGACCGGGTCGTCCCATCGTCGAAGGTGTCGAATTCCGCGTCAGAAAGATTGTTTCCGGTTTCCATCGATAGATGCTTCTTGGACATCGTGCATCCCTGCCTTTCTGTCCGGCCGATCGCGTGCGGCGCGCCCGTGCGTCCCTGCGCGGCCCGTGAAAAGAGAAACCTGTGAAGGAAATGGTTACGTTTTATACCTTCCCCGCCACCCGCAACTTCGCGCTTGCAGCCCGGGGATTTCGATCGACCTCCTCCGGACCAGGCCGGATCGGCTTTCGGGTCAACACCTCGTATCGTGCATCATCGCGAAACGCCTCCTTCACCCGCCTGTCTTCCAGCGAGTGGAAACTGATCACCGCAAAACGGCCCTGGGGAAGGAGACAATCGGGCATTCGCCGGAGGGCAATCTCCAGTGATTTCAGCTCGTCGTTCACCGCGATTCTCAAGGCCTGGAAGGTGCGAGTCGCCGGATCAATCCGCCGCCCAGCCGGCGACCTAGGCACGTTCCGGCGAACCAATTCGGCCAACTCGGCCGCCGTCTCGATCGGCTTTTGTCGCCGCTTTTGAACGATGGCCCGGGCGATCCGGCGGCTGTATCGCTCCTCCCCATATCGGTAAATCAATTCGGCCAAGTGCTCGGCGCTGAGGCGGTTGACCAATCGGGAGGCCGGCTCCCCGCGGGTTGGGTCGAACCGCAAGTCAAGCGGTCCGTCCGCGGTGAAGCTGAACCCTCGCGTGTGATCGGCCAACTGATCGCTCGATACCCCCAGGTCTAACAACACGCCGTTCACCGGCCCGATCTTTAGTCCGTCTAATACCTCCGGGAGGTCGCAGAAGTTGGCGTGGACTATCTCAACCTGCAACCCCGCCAGGTTTTTCTCGCCCGCGGCGACCGCCCCCGGGTCACGATCCAGGGCAACGACCCGCCCGGTTGGCCCCACCCGTTCGGCCAGCGCCCGGGTGTGACCACCTCCCCCCAGTGTTGCGTCGACGATCACCGCACCGGCACGGGGATCGAGCCAGGCGATGACTTCGTCCAGCATTACCGGCACGTGTACCGGAGGGGGATCGCTCATCAGTGGTGTGCGGCTTCGCGCCGTCCGGGTCGGGAAGAAACATCCGACCTCGGGCACATCCCTGTGCCCACGCAAGGTTGGATGCCGGCGGCCCATTCGTCGGTCAAACGACGAGTGGACCCGCGGTTCGCAGCCGGGGGGCTTCCCTCCCTCCCGTGCCCGTGATAGCAGGCCCCATCGGTCCGGACAGGGCCAGGACATCAATCGGTGGCCGGTAACTGACGTCCCTGCTCTCACGCATGGCGACGGACGGACGAATCGGTTTACTCGCTCCTAATGATTTTCAGGTCCGGCCAGGGAAAGGCCGGGGAATGGTTTCTCCGGGCAAATTCATCCCAAGCCGCCAAACGCGGCTTCGGCGATCTCATCGTAACGCGATTGTCTTTCCGCCAAGTACGCTTCCCAGCGCTTGGCGGCCCAGAGCTCCACGTGGTCGTGGACCCCCAAGAGCACAACCTCCTTGCCGAATTGGGCCAGTTCGGCCAACTCGGCCGGGATGCGAACCCGCCCTTGACGGTCGAGCTGCACCGGTTGGGCCCGAGCGTAAAACAGTCGAGTGAAGTCGCGTACCCGTTGTTGCGTGGGGGAAACTTGAGCCAGGCGCTCCGCCAGCCCGCCAATAGTCCCTTCCGCGTAAATGGCCAACGATCCATCGGTCCCCGGGGTCATGTAAAGTGCGCCCGAAGCCGCACAGCCCAGGGCTTCCCGAAGACGCTTGGGGATGGCGACACGAAGCTTCTGGTCGATCGACCGGGCGAACGTTCCGGTAAGAAGCATGTTTCACCACAAATCCCCACTTATCCCCAATAGCGCCCAAGAATAGCCACTTCGGCACACACGTCAAGCTGGCTTTTCGCGATCGTTTCGCCACTTCGTCCAGACGGTTTGCCCTAGCTTCCAATGACCAAGCGACTTCCATCGACGGCCCGCGACGCAAGTCATGGGAAATTTTTTTCGCGACTCCGTTTAAGTCTCCGCAAGTGATTCCCAAAGGTCCTGGTAGGCCGTGACCATCCGCTGCACGTCGAACTCGCTCTCGGCACGGACCCGGTTCTGCTCTCCAAGTTGGGACACAAGATTCCGATCGGACATAAGCGTAACCATCCTGTCCGCAAGGGCTTTCGTATCGCCGTAGGGGACAGTTTGGGGGTCTGCCCCGCTTCCCAGCAACTCCCGCACGCCTTCCACGTCGGTTGCCAGCACCGGAAGCCGGCTGGCCATGGCCTGAAGCACCACGTTGGGCATCCCCTCCCAGGCCGAAGGAAGGACCAGCAAGTCGCTGGCCGCCAGGATCTCGGGCACGTCGGCCCGCCAGCCGGCGAATCGGACCCGGTCGGAAATGCCCTGCCGCCGGCAAAGAAGCTCCAATTCGGGCTGGTCGGGACCTTTGCCGACCAGGAGCAGGTCGCAGTCCGGTACTTGATCGAGCCATTCAGGGGCGGCCTCGACGAGCCACCGGACCCCCTTCTGCCGGTCCAGCCGGCCCACGTACGTTGCCACGCGTCGACCGGCTCGAATCCCGTACGACTCAAGATCGGCTCGATGGCGGGCAGGATAGAGCCGGGCGTCGATCCCATTGCGAATAACCACGAGCTTTTCCTCGGGAAGCCCGGCTCGCTCGGCCGAGAAGCGAGCTACCGCATTGCTCACGCAAACGTGCCGGTCCACACGACCATCGGTTATTCGATCAACCCAAAGACGCCAGCGACTCCGCCGTTCGGCCACTCGAATCCCCGAGACCACATGCGGCACCCCCGCCCGACGGGCGGCAAGCCGCCCCACGATGTTGGCGTGAAATAAGAAGGTCTGAATGAGGTCCGGTTTCTGCTGAACGAGGAGCCGTTTCAGGCCCTCGACGGCCGGCAGGAGTTGCCAGCTTCGCCGGGCGTTCAAGAAGTGGACCTCGAGTCCCGCAGCCTCCAAAGCGGGCACGCAGGAAGCCTCGTCGCACTGGGGCCGTGGCTGCAGGCAGTAGACGATTGGCTCGGCCCGGTTCCGGTCCAAGCGGGTAGCCAACTCGACCAGGATCCGTTCCGCCCCGCCGACATCGAGCTCGGTAATGCAAAGTGCGATGCCTAGCTTCGCCATATTGTCCGGTTTCCCGTTGCTCGGCTCGGGTTTCCTAACAACCCGTTGAAAAAGTGGTTCCTCGGCGATTTGGGTGCCACTGCTGGCTTGC
>JBDRTC010001089.1:0-4346 GCA_043824335.1 Planctomycetota bacterium
CTATCCCCCGAGCTTGAGCAATACGTTCAGCAGAAAGTAGCGAGTGGCCAGTTTGCCTCGGCCGAGGAATTCGCTTCAGAGGCGATGCGCCTCTACCGCGACCTCGAAGCCCGCCATGAGTCACTCAAGAGGGACGTCCAGGCCGCCCTCGATCAGTCGGAGAAAGGCCAGTCCATGCCTCTCGACATGGATGCGATCAAGCAGGAACTGACCGATGAGCTTGATGAGCAAGGCCGAGGCCGGTAATGGCTCGCGTGATCCGCACAGCCCTTGCGCGCGAGGACCTAAAGGAGATCGCTCAGTATATTGCCCGAGAAAGCCAGAATCGAGCCGTCGCGATTCGCTTCCTCGACTCCATTGAGGAGCGACTCCGACTCTATGCGACACAGCCGGAGATGGGCGAGCGACGTTTCGACTTGGGCGACGATGTTAGGCACTTCCTTGTTGGCCACTACGTGGTTTTCTATCGGCCAATAGAAGCTGGCATCGAAGTGTTGCGCGTCTTCCATGGTAGCCGGGACGTTCCGTCCGTCTGGCGAACCCGTGACAGCTAGCCGTACGTGTGAGGTCTTTGGCCGCTACGCCGCACGCTCCAACGGTTCCGGTTCGAGCCGTATCTCGACCGTGCGAAGCCGGCCGTTGCGCTCGACGAGGAGCTTCAGCGGGGCGGGGAGTGTTTTGGCCAGTTGGGCGAACTCGGCTTCGTCGGCGAAGTCGCGGCCGGCGATCTGGTAGACGTAGTCTCCACGCTTCAGCCCGGCACGGGCGGCCGGGGAGCCGGGAACGACTCGGGTTAACACGACCGCGCCCGGCTCGGCGTCGTCCACGCGCCACGTAATCCCCAGTTGCACGGGATCGCCTTCGAACTGACAGGTCAACTCAAGCGGCTGCTCCCGGCCGGGCCGCTGGACGCGAATCGAGACTGGGTTTTCCGCCGCCGCCACGGCCCAGGTCAAGTCGTCGCCCGTTTTGAGCGGCCGGCCGGCCAACTCGAGGACTCGGTCGCCCGAGAGAAGACCGGCCTTGTCTGCGGGTGAGCCGGCCGTGACCTGGGCGATCAGGATCCCGAGTCCGGGCGGTTGTTGCTCTTCCCAGCGGATTCCCAGCCGCTCGGGTTGCGGGAGGTTCTCGCCGGTTCGCTCCGGGCCGGTGCACTCCCTTTCCCGGCGCGCGGCTTCGCGGTAGTTGGGCGTCGCGTCGCGGTTGGCCAGATCGTACGTCATCCCGAACAGAAACCGGGCCACCCGACGCATCCCCTCGACGTTGATCAACGGGGCGTCGTCGCTGGGCCGGTGATACTCGTCGTGCATGCCGGTGTGCGCCATCAATGCGGGGATGCCGCGGCCGTCGAACGGCCAATGGTCGCCGTTGGGCTTCAACTCCCAAGGGAAATCGAGGTTGAGGCCGGGGTCCTCGTTGTTCTCGCTGAGGAGCCGACGCCAACCGTGCGCGGTGCGGGAACCATAAACCGACAGGCGGTCGTCCCGGAGCCGGCCGACCATGTCCAGGTTCAAAACCACGACGACCCGATCCAGTGCCAGCGTGGGATGTTCGGTCCAGTGCTTGGAACCGAGCAATCCCTTTTCCTCGGCGTCCCAGAGCGCGAACAGGACCGAGCGCTTGGGCGGCTCGACCAACAGGCTGAAGGCCTCGGCCAGCTCCAGCAGGGCCGATGTGCCGCTGGCGTTGTCGTCGGCCCCGTTATGGATCTGATCGACCTGGCCGAGGCCGTTTCGCTGGGTACCGTAGCCGAGGTGGTCGTAGTGGGCCCCCACCACCACGTACTGCTGCTTCAACTCGGGATCGGCGCCGGGGAGCAGCCCCAGCACGTTGCGGAAATTGGGGTCGAACGGCTGGAAGCACCCGCCGTCGACGCCGGCGCCGATCAGTCCGATCTCTTGGAACCGGTTCGCGAGGTATTCTCCGGCCTCGCGGTTTGCCCGGCTCCCCGCCTCGCGGCCCTCCAAGGCGTCGTCGGCCAGATAGTCGACATGGGCCTTGAGTTCCTCGGAATGGATCGATTCCAGCGCCGCGGTGAACGAAGCGCCTCTTTCCACTCCGGACGCGGCGCCGAGAGACGCGCAAAAGCCACAGATTGCCGCCAACAAGAACTGTGGAGACGAAAACGCCGAACGCCGCACCGTTGCTGACTCCTTGACACCGGGGAAGCGACGGCCACGATCAGTGGGCCGTTTCACCGATGACGGCAGGGCGATCGGCCGCCGCCACGTCACACATTGACTATACCGTACCGAGGACGGATGTGCGACGTGGCGCGTTTCCCCCCGAGCCGCAAGAGGAGGCGTCAGCCGGCCTGGGCCCTGAGCCGGGTGGGCCGGGCCGTCTCGCTTCGGAGCTTGATGGTCGCCCCGGGCGGAAGGCGGCGTTCCGGGGTGATGCCCCGCGTGGTGGTGGAGAGAAACTGGTAGAACTGGACCGCGGGCCCCTCGGAGAACTCATCCCGGAGCCGGGCGAGGATCTCGTTCCAGGTTAGGCCGCTGCGGTAGATCACGCGATAGGCCTCTTTGAGCTGTCGGATGTCCGCCGAGCTGTAGCCGGCCCGACGCAGCCCGATCTGATTCAGCCCAACCACCAGACTGCTCACCCCGTCGACGGTCACGTACGGCGCCACGTCCTTGTTCAGGTGCGACTGGCCGCCGACCATGGCCAGCGAGCCGACGCGGCAGAACTGGTGGACGCCGGCTGCGCCCGCCAAGTAGGCCCGATCCCCCAGGGTGACGTGCCCGGCTAGCATGACGTTGTTGGCGATGATGTTGCCGTTGCCGACACGGCAGTCGTGGGCGACGTGGGCATTGACCATCAATTGGTTGTTGTCGCCCACGGTCGTGGATTCCTCTTCCTCCATCGCCCGGTGAATCGTGACGTTCTCCCGGATCGTGTTTCCCGAGCCGATGACGACCGTGCCCGGGTTGTCGGGCACGTTGACGTGTTGGGGCATCCCGCCAAGGACGACCCCCTCGGCGATCTGGTTGTTGGGCCCCAGGGTGGTGCCCTGTTTAAGGACCACGCGGCTTTCCAGCACGCAGCCCTCGCCGATCATTACGCCCGACTCGATCACGCAGAACGGCCCGATTTCGACGTCTCGGCCGATCTTCGCCATCGGGCTGACGACGGCCAACGGGTGAGTTGCCACGGCAAGTGACCTCGACACAGGGTGTGTACTCGGCAGGCTCGACGTATCTTGACTCGACTCCGGCAGCGTCGCGGCGGCTTCCCAAACAAGGGGGCGGTGTGTCCTCTGCCCGACCGCTGATTACGCTGATTACACCACGGTCCACGGCTGTCTTATCGGTTCGCCGATCCGAGCCAATTCAAATCGTTGGGACGGTTTTGCCGGTTTTTTCGGCTTTCCGCACCGATCCCTTTGAACTTGCCTCGACGGCAGGGGCGTTGTCCCCCGAAAGGTCTCCCCTGGTCCCCTCGGACGATAGCGCATACACTCATACCCACGGTCGCCATAGTCGACAGGCGAACCTACCCATTCCGACCATTTCGTTACCGGCTATCGAGGGGAGTGTTTTCATGCCGACGAGTGAAGAGGCGTACGACGAGGCCATCAAGCTACAGGAAGCAGGCAACATGGAGGAAGCCGTCGGCAAGCTCCAGGAGCTTTTGCGCGAGGCGCCCGACTTCCCTCTGGCCCATGCCGCGTTGAGCGTCTTTTTCAGCAGGCTGGAAAAGCATGACGAGGCGGTCGAGCACGCCCAGAAGGTGTGCGATATCGAGCCGGAGGACCCTTTCAGCTTCGTGGCCATGAGCCTCGTCTGCCAGAAGGCCGGTCGGCATCGCGAGGCCGAGCAGGCGTTGATGCAGGCCAGAAACGCCCAGGCGGCGGCACATCAGGATCGTGCGAAAGAGTAGTCGCCCTGCTCATCGCCGAACCGGCTTAGCCTCCTGGTTCAAATGCTCGGCGATCCAGTTCTCCAACTCTTCCCAGTCGACTGGGGGGACCTCCGAGAGATCGGGACGTAACGTGACGGCGTCCTTGATGTAGATGTGAACGATCTTTTCGGCGGGCGTCTTGGTGTTCCAGTGGAGCAGGACGCGAATGCACCGTCGCAGCGATCCGGGCACTTGCAGTTCGTGGTGGCACATCAGCGCCACGTGGAGCCAGCCCAACTGTCGGGCGGCCAGGGCGGGAAACTCTGCGTTTAGATCTGGGGTCGTGGTGAAGATCGCGCTGGCCACGTCCTCGTCTTCGATGCCGTTCTGACGAATCATCAGCGCGAGCAGTTGGCGCGTGGCCTCGAGGATCGCCTCACTGGTGTTGGCGTCGGCAGTGGTTGCCCCCCGGACTCCGCGGCACGGCATAAATACCCCCCCCG
>JBDRTC010001090.1:0-6975 GCA_043824335.1 Planctomycetota bacterium
GAAAACCGCTGGGTCCAACGACGCCCCATACCCGAAAGCGACCTCTGGTTCGAGACCGCCTGGGCCCGGTTTCGCAGCGGGGAGGTGTACCAGACTTAGCATTTCATTGCAGTCGAACCTGTGAACTGCTGTTCGGTGTCAGGACTCGACCGGCGTCGCCCCGTGGCGCCTATTGCAGCTTCGGAGTGCGGAAACGGAAGCGTGGGGGGCGCGACGCGCTGGGCGGGGCCACGTGGGACCAGCGGGCGACCAGCGCCCCCAGTTCGCGGTCGATCCAACCGCAAAACCTTCCATAGGCACCTGCAGCGACCCTCACCGGCACGTCGTCGTGCTCGTACACTTCGCTGCGGAGGCCCAGATCGTGCTTGTCGCTTTTCATGGCTCTGGCCACTTCGAGGTCGTCCGTTTCACCCACCATGCCCCAGTCCCTACTTTCCATACGCAAGACAAATTCTGGCGGTTCGGGTTGGGCCTCCAGATCGTCGCGGCGAGGCCGGCGCAAAAAAAACGCCCGGCGCGGTCGCCAGTGACCGCGCCGGGCGCTGGAAGGAGGTGTGTTGATGGCTATGCGGGGGGTGTGCCGAACTTGCTCCTTGCGGACGCCGCCCGGCCCTCACGACACGCCGACAGCCGACCCGTGCAACCGACAAATCACTCCGTCTCGTTAGACGACGCGGCTTCTCTTGTGGCTTGGGCTTCTTTCCTTTTCCTCTTCTTGGCCTCGGCCGCCTTCTTCGCCGCCGCCCTCTTGGCTTCCGCCGCTGCTCGTTTCGCCTCCGCCGCCTTCTTTCGCGCTTCCGGCGTTGTCTTGTCCGCGGCCGGCCTCTTCGCGGGCGGGGCGTTTCTTCCGCGGGCTTGCGCTGCTTCTCTTGCCGCGGCCGGCCGCTGGGATTCGACCGCTCGTCGCGCAGCGGCCGCTCGTCGCGCGGCGGTCGCGCGCTGGGCTTCGGCCGCTTGCCGTGCCGCGACGACGCGCCGACCCACGTCGGCCGTTCGGGCATCGGTCGCGCGATGGGCCATCGCCATGCGGGCACGCATCATGCCGGCTGCGGCGAAGCGTTTGGCCTCTTCGGCGCTTAGGGCTTTGTCGCCGTCCTTGTCGGCCAGCCGCAATAGCCTGGCGAAGCCTTCCCGGCGGTCCGAGGGGACCTCTTCCAGGGTCACTTTGCCGTCGTGGTCGGCGTCGGCCCTCGGGAACGCCCCTCCCGCGGGCATCCCGCCCGGAAACCGCGGGGGCCCGGGCCGGAGCCCTGGAATCGGCGGTCCGGGAGGCCCGGCAAACGGCGGACGCCCTCGCTCGTGGAACTGTCGCATCCCGCCCGCGAATTCCGCAAAGTTGAGCTGCCCGTCGTTATCCCTGTCCAAACGTGCAAAGATGGTTTTCGGGTCGGGAAGTCCGGGGCGTCCGCCGGCGGCGTAAGGTTGCGGTCGTTCGCCTCCTGATCGCTCAAATCGCGGGGGCATCGGCTGCCGGTGCGGACCGGCCGCCGGAGAATGGTGCGGACCGGCCGGTGCGCGACGGGGCGTACCAGCCGATGGAGGATGAGGTGAACCGTGTCGCTGTGACTGTGCCTCTCGAAGGCCCTGGTGGAAACGGCTCATCGCTTGGCCGAGTTCCTCGGCGGTGAGCTTCTCGTCGCCGTTCTCGTCGGCCCGCTTGAGCATTGCTTTGAGCCGGTCCGGGGCCTTCTCCGGGATCTCGTCGGCCGTGATTCGGCCGTCCTGATTGGCGTCGAGCCGCTTGAAGAGCGCCTCGGGGCCGGGATGGGCCGGCCGGCCGGAATCGTCTGCCAAGACGACCGGCGTCAGCGCGGCGACCGCCACGGCGGTGAGCACACCGAACAACCACCTGGACATCATCTGACTCTCCTTAATTATGTGGAAGAAGTTTTCCGCGGCCGCTTTTCCTACACCCATAAACCGCAAAAGTCGCCACAGGTTTCGCAACTTCTTAAAAGATTCCCAGAAAGCCCCCTCTCCGGGGTGGAGTGGGGTCAATCGAGGTACCCGAGGCAATCTGAAGGGCGACCTCGTCTCTTTCCTTAGAGGGTGTTTTGGAATTGCTGCCAGTGGTGGGAATACGCAAATCGGCGAGCCCGAAGGGCTCAAATATGGCAGCCCAGGGCAACGCCCTGGGTTTAGGAGCAACGGAGAGACCCCAGCCCTGAAAGGGCGTAATACCCTTCTGTACTGCAACAGTTTATGACGCCCTTCCAGGGCTTCATGGGCTGGGATTACCCCGTACCCAGGGCGTTGCCCTGGGCTATCGTATTTCAGCCCTTCGGGCTGCACTTTCACGAAACGATGTCCCGCAAAAGCAAATGATAGCAATTCGAAAACACCCTCTTAGGTGCCAACAGGGGCCCGGGTCGATCTTGCCCCGTTTTCGACATTTGCCTATAATCCGCGGCTCCGTGCCGAGGAACCGTTTTTGGTGAACAAACGTATCTGTCCCGCGTATCAGAGGGAGGTCGCCGGCCGTCGGCGAACCCGGGAAGGGCTTGGACATCGCCTAGGTGGTTGGCCATAATGAAACGATCAGGTCGATTCGTTGCGCCGGCGCCGATTGGCGCGGCCGGAGAGTCGGCCGGGCCGTCAACTCGGGACCACGATAATCGGCATCGACCGTTGCCGGCCGTCGCGGTCGACAAGGTTGCCGTCAAGCGACGTGGTGGCGTAATCTCACCAAGTGTGTGTTGCTCGGAAACGACGTTTTTCCGCACGGGATTAAGAAGTCGTCACAGGTGTCACAGGCGGCGAAGAGCACCCTTTAATCCGACGTGGGCATTTTTGAGTTTGCTTGAACCTCCATCGCCAGGTGGGACGATGACACGCACTACGAGCATTTCCATGGGGCGAAGGATGGAACGGACCATTGGTCGAACCGGCGCCGGGATGGGCAGGCAGTAAGCTACACTTTTCAGGATGGAAACATTCGTTTCGTAGAGAGTTCTCGAGGAGGAAAAGGATGCACATCTACGGCCCGGCCCATCTGCACGGGGCCCAACCAATCGGCCCGCCACACGCGTCTCGGGCTTCCCGGCCCGGTCCACCGGACCGACCCGGGCAGATCCAGGACGAATTGGAAATCTCCGACGCCGCGCGACTGGTAGACCGGGTCCGCGAGTTGCCCGAAGTTCGGCAGGACCGGATCGACCAGATCCGCGCCGAGATTGCCGCGGATACGTACGAGACAGACGAAAAAATCGAGATTGCGCTGGGGCGGTTCTTGGACGAGATCGGCTGAACCATTGCGCCCCAAGCAGGCCGCCGCCTGCCGCAGGCGCCGTGAGCGGCCCGATCCGCCGTCGTCGAACTCCCGGCCCACTTCGCCATGTCGGACAATTTTTCCCTTGGCCCGGTTGACGTCAAGCTGCCGCCGGCGGAGCAGTTCGCGCAGTTCTTGCAGAGGCAGGGGAAGCGCGTCACGCAGCAGCGCCGGCTGATCGTCGAGCAGGTGTTCAGCCACCACGATCACTTCGACGCCGACGAGCTGATGGACCACCTGCAGCCGCTGCTCGCCCAGCGCAAGGTGAGCCGCCCGACGGTATACCGCACGCTCTCTGAGCTGGTTGAAGCGAGGCTGTTGCGCAAGATGTCGCTGGGCGGACGCAGCGTCTTCGAGCACGACTACGGCTACCCCCGGCACGACCATCTCTTCTGCCAAGTCTGCAACACGCTGATCGAGTTCCACAGCGACGCCCTGGAGCGAATCCGCGACAAGGTCGCCCGGGAGCAAGACTTCCAGGTGCTCGGCCATCGGATGTTCGTCACCGGCCTCTGCGCCGAGTGCCGCCGCCGCCACTCCTCCGGAAAGCCGTGGTGACGGCCGCGCCCGGGGGACAATGGTTGACAACCGGTCCCGGCGCCACTACGATCAATCGTGTCACGATGTGGTGATTTGAAGCGTGAATGTGAAATGAAGTCTTCCCGGTTCATCGAGACTGGAAAACTCGGAATGACGGCAGTTCCTCTAAAAGAGTTTTCCTGGGAAAGGATGATTGCCGCCGTGGAAGCCGTGCGAGAACGAGCGTGTCGTGCAGCCGGTGCCCTGCAACGGGCGGGAATCCAGCACGTCGTGATCGGTGGCCATGCCGTCGCGTCTTGGGTGGCACGAGTCGACCAGGAGGCCGTGCGGAACACCAAGGACGTGGACCTGCTGGTCCGGCGCCAGGATTTCTCGCGCGTGGTTGCCGTGCTGCAGTCGGTCGGCTTCATCCACCAGATCGTCGCGGGGGTCGACCTGTTTCGGGATGGGCCGGACGGGTCGGTCCGCAGCGCCATTCACGTTGTGTTCGCGGGGGAGAAGGTGCATCCGGAATATCTGCTGCCGACTCCCGATGTCACGGAGTCCGAGGCGGGGCCCGACTTCCCCGTTCCCACGCTCGACGCCTTGGTGCGAATGAAACTGACGTCCTTTCGCCTGAAAGACAAGGTTCATCTCATGGACATGCTGGAAGTCGGGCTGATCGATGAGAGTTGGTCCGGGCGATTTCCTCCGCAGCTTGCCGCGAGACTGAAAGAGATGGTCGATTCGCGGGATCAGGAAGCGTGAGCACTCGCGGAGAGGCGTTGGCTGCGGAAGTCACGCCGAACGCCGACGTCGCCCCAACGGCCAACGCCGTTCAGCTCGCTTCGGCGACGATCTGAACGCCGCTTAGGATCGGTTTGCCCGCGGTCGCTTTGAGGCCGATGGTCAGCTCTTTGTCGGCGGTGACGCCCGGGAACTCGCGAACGACCGTCCGGTTGCGGGCGCCGGCCTGGCCGACGACGTCGAAGGCGGTGAGGACCTCGTTGCCCTGGAGGCTGACGTCGAAGACCCGCTCGCCGGGCTTCAGGTCGTCCGGTTCCGCGAAGACGAGGCGGACCGTGTAGCGGCGGGCGCCCGGCTTGGCGGGATCGCCGCCGAGGGGCACGGTCACCGTCGAGGCCCCCTCGACGCCGGAAGCGGCCACCCAGGCGAGGTCCTCCCCCTCGACAAAGGCCGAATGCGTCTGGTACATCCGCGGCGTATTGCCGGTCAGCTTCACGGCGACCACCGGTGAAGAGCCGCCGACGCTGGGGTAATCGATCCACAAGGTTCCGCCGGCGTCGACCCGGTCGCCCGGGGCGCCGAAGTTGATCCCGATCCGCTCCACCGGCTCGCCCTCCTGGAGCGTTAGCGCGCTATAGCTCCAGACTTCCGTTTTCGGCAGATGCACCAGCGCCAGCGACGTGAACAGGGGAAAGCCGCACACGCATCCGTGCGCGAAGTTCGGCGCGTTCAACACGCCGTTGGCCGGAATCAGGCTGTTGCGGCACCCGGAGCGGAAACCTTCCAGCCGGGCCGTGTTTCCGCTCTGGATCTCGCAGAACCCGGCCGTGTGGGCGCGGAAGGTCAACAGGTGCGGGTTGGCAATGGCGTAGTTGCAGTGATGGCCCGACTTGGTGAACTGCCACTCGACCGGCTTGCCGGTGATGGGGTGTTGAAGGAGGATGGGGGCGCCGGTCTCGATTTCGTAGGCGAAGCCGGGTCCCCGCTGGTCGATCACGCGGTCGCCGGCGAGGATGATCCTGTCCCAAAGGGTTTCGGGATGGCCGCGAAAGCCCTGCCCTTCGGCGTGTTTTCGCCACAGCTCGCCGCCGTCGGCGCCGCGGAAGCCGGCCATGCCCGTTTTGTTCGAGACCATCAGCACGTCCTTTTCGCCGGAATATCCGATCCACGTGGCGATCATGTCGGTCGTGCTCTTCCAAACCTCTTCGCCGCTCTGGAGGTCGAAAGCCTTCAGGTATCGGATGTCGCCCGCCTTGGGAACCAGCCCCTTGCGGTGGCAGTCGCGGTAGAAGTCTTCCAAGAGTCCGTCGAAGCAGAACACGCGGTCGCCGCCTACGGCCACGACGGGGAAGCTCATCTCGGCCTTCGTGGTCCACCGTGCTTTGCCGTCGTGCCGGTTCAAGGCAATCAGCTCCACGGGCAACTTGCCTCGGGCCTGGCCTTCGCTATCCGCATTACGGAAGAGCGACGCCAGGATCAGGTCGCCCTCGACGCGGATGCGGCCCCATTCGTCCGACTCCGAAGGCGGCGTGAATTTCGCGACGATCGCGCCGTCTGCCGGGTCGATGCGGAGGATCTCGCGGCCCAGCGCGAGGTAGATCGCATCGTCGACCGCGAGGAAGTGGAAACCGGCCAAAAACTCTTCAAAATCGTTGCCGCGTCGTCCGGGGTTGTAGTTTTCGTTGTGGGTAAGGGGGATTTTCCAGAGGATGCGGCCGGTGTAGACGTCGATGGCCGTCAGCTTGCCCGGCCCCTGCACGAACATCCGCCCGCCGATGACCGCCATGCTCGGGCCCCAGTAGTGGCGGTTGTAGAAGAGCTCGCCGCTGGAAGAGGGCCCGCCGAACCACAACACGCCCAACGGCGCCTTGACCAGTTGGTCCTGCGACATGAGCGTGTTGGCCGGATCGCCGTACTCGTGCGTCCAGTCGGCCGCCCCCGGCAAGGCTCCCACTCGCGAAAGAACCGTGTTGTCTCCGGCCCGGCCGATCTGGGCCCCGGGGAGCTTCAGCCCGGCAACCAGCTCGCCGAACGGTCCGTGCCCGGCGGCGGCAAGCGGCAGATAGGCCGTGCCGCCGTAGGGGCGGAGGAGATGAAAGATCGACCGTGCGAACGCTTCCCCTTGGGCAAGACCGGCCGCGTCGAGGTCTTCGGAAACGATCAGGCTCGCCGCGTAGGGCGGCAGCCCGAAGCGAAGCGGGTCGCCGGCGTAAAGCGCCACCCGTGTGCCGTAGAGCCCCGCGGCGTCGAAACGGCGGCGCAGCTCGGCGATCTTCGCCGCGTCGGGATCGATGCCGATAATATCGAGGTCCGACTGGCGCGCAAGCTCCTCGATCAGCCTTCCGCTCCCCACGCCCGGCACCAGGCAGTAGACATTTTTCGCCCCGGATCGCTGGAGCAGGTCGGCCGCCCGCTCGGTCCAAACGTCTTGGGCGGCCGCC
>JBDRTC010001091.1:0-2704 GCA_043824335.1 Planctomycetota bacterium
GGGGCCCCCGTGTATAATCGCTCTCAAGTTGGCCGGGCTCGAACATTCTTCACTCCCCCCCACACCCACACCCCACACCCCTCGCCCCTCCCAGCTACACTCACGAGCTGCTCGACGACTGGAAAGAAGTCTCCATCATCAGCACTTCCCAGCCGACGCTTGCGTGCGAGTCGGCCATCCGCTTGGCGTAGCCGCGAGAGCCGGGATCGGCGTCCCAGGTGTCCAGGAAGTCGGCGACCGGGAATTCCACGTTGGTCTTCACGTAGCGGCTCTGGTCGGCGTCGTAGATGACCAGGTAAGCGTCGGCCGTGCTGGGGACGTCGCGATCCCCGTTGGGCACCAGGGCCGTCTTCAGTTCGAACCGCCAGACGTCTTCCGCCGGGCCGAGGATCTCCCAGCGGCCGCTCTGCTGGTTGAACTCGGCGTAAACGCGGTCGCCCGAGCTGTATCTGGGGATTCCCAGCTCGCCCGGCTGTCCGTCTTCCAAGGCGACGATTTGACCGCGCTGGTCGCCGGGAAACGCGGCTACGTGGTAGACCCGCGTCGAACGGGTGTATCCACTGGCGTCCTGGTACTCGTTTGCGGGCGGGGAGCCGCCGGAGTCGAAATACCAGATCGGGTCGGCCGCGGCACTCGGAACGTCGTCCTTCTCGCCCCCGGTGACGGCGCGCTCCATCGGGCCGCTCAGTTGCCAGAGAGCGATCCGTCTGAGATCCCGGGCGGCAAGCCGCAGACCGCTCGAGCCGTGGGCCGAAACGAGAGGTCCGTGTGCGGAAAGGCGGCACTCGGGGGCCTCCTGCGCAACACGCTCCTCGGGCTCCGAGGACTGGATGAATTCCGGCGACGAATCCATGGGCATTGAAGGTGGCATCACTCTGGCGCGGCGGATTGGAACAAGGTGGCGAAGTCTGCCAGGTCGTACAGCCGGTGCGTGCCGTTGGTGACTTCGTACCAGCCGGCCGGCTTTTCCCGATAGAAGTGGTTCCAGCCGTAGACCTGGCCCCCGTGCTTGACGGACCGTTCCCGGAACACGTAATGGATTTGCCAACAGAACTCCGAAGGGCCGGTCTCCAGCCCGGCGCGGTACAGCTTGTTCGCCTCGACGCCTTCGAACAGCAGCGTCGCCTCCGGGCAGCCGAGAAACTCGCCCGCGTTCGCCTTCCCCTGAAGCGCGTGCATCTCCTGCCACGGCGGGTTGATGACCGGGTGCCAAGTCCGGTGATGCTCGGTCACCGGGATCAGCTTCACAAGGTTCAGGTCGTCGGGCGCCGGAATCGAGGGGTCGTCGGTCCAGGTCCAGCCGCGGGCGGGAATCGGCTGGTACTCCGCGGCGAAGCGCATCCGGTACGTCAGGTGCGTGCCCCGCTCAGGGTCCGGGCCGTCGTCGCGATCGCGGGAGTTGATCGTCTTATAGTCGACCACCGCCTTGGCGAAAGAGCCCGTGTAGCTGTTGAGTCCCTCGGTCAGCTCGGCGAGGGCTTTGGAGTCGGGATTGTCGGGATCGAACGGCTCGTATCGGAGCTTGACGGCGAAGACCGAGGTCTTGCCGGGGTAGTGGACGGAAACGCTCCCGCCGTGCTCCGAAGCGCGGCCCATCACCTCGACGGCGAACGCGTCGCGGTCTTCCCAGGCGATCAAGAACTCTCGCCGGGCGATGAAGCCGTCGAGACCGTATTGCTCGACGGGAGAGCCGCCAAGTTCCTTAAAGGGGACGCTCATCGGGGTTCCTTGTTTTGTGCTCTCCAAACGGTTATTGGATTCAAGCCTTCTGGAGGATGCCGTGTGCGGTGATCGGCCCGTTGCCGGAGAAGGTGACGACGTAGGCGATCGGTTTGCCTTCGCTGACGTCGACCTCCGCTCGGATCGCGTCGATCATGGCCGGCACCTCGTAGTAGTTTGCGCCCGAGCCGTCGACGTGGAGCTTCAAGGTCACGGCGTCGCCTTCCTCCACGGCGGCGTTGGCCGAGTCGGTGGCCTTGATCTCGAAGCGTCCGGAGCAGTCCTTCGCGCCGGCCACCCGCTTCCTTGCGCCGCCGGTGTCGTTGGCCGTGTAGGCCCTGCCGGCGCCGGTCTTTTCGATCCTCCAGTTGGCGACCTGGGTCACTTCGGCGTCGCCGAGCAAGAGCGTGCCGTCTTTTCCACTCATAACCGACATTTCCCGTGCTCCCTTTACGCGCTGGACGACGAGCCGCTTCCGCCGACGAGCGTTCCCAGGATGGCGACGTCGTAGGTCACGTCGGCCCCGACGGCCGCGATCTTCAGGGCGGTGCTGCCGGCCTGGACGTCCCAGCCCTCGCGAGAGCAGCTCAGCATTAGAGGGCTGTCGGGCATTACCTTCAGCGTGTCGCCCGAGGCCCCGAATGGGGCGTGCCACTCGTCGACCGGGGCCCCGCCCACCAGCAAGTAGCCGCTGCCTGTAGCGTTCTTGTTGACGATGAGGATCGCCTTGACCTTGGACAACGGGATCGTGATCGTGCCGCCGAAGCGGCTCTGCTCGAGCGCGTCGAGCTCGAGCGTCGTCGACTGGCCGGCGAGGAGGAGTTCGTCTTCGGCGTGCCAGACGGCGTCGGCCTGATCGACGTCGGCCCCGTCGGCCAGATTCTTGTCGAACGGAAGGCGGTTGCTGTCGGTCACCAGCGACGTGCCCACCTCGTCCTTCCAGGACCAGCCGAGCTGTGCGGAAATCGAGCTTCTGAGAGTCGTT
>JBDRTC010001092.1:0-4130 GCA_043824335.1 Planctomycetota bacterium
CATGCAGTTGCCTCCGGCTCATGGTTACCTCCAATAGGCTCCATAAGGGACTTGCACCCTCAGTCATCCATCCATGCCTAACGCACCCAGTCGGGCTACGCCCTCCTTCCGTCCCGCCCACCACCGCCTGTTCTGTTCCCACCATCCTTGCTCTCTCCATCCTTCTACCTCCTTGCCCTCTACTGTAATAAACCAGGAGGCAGTTGTCTCACCCATTATTGGCACGGAGGGCAGGGATTTGACTCTGGTCACCCATCCCAACGCTGGCCACTTCGTTCAACACGACGCGGCTGAGTTCGTGACAAAACAAATGAAGAACTGGCTCACAAGATAGGCGACACGGCGTGAAGCGCAACTTGACGTTGTGCGTACTGCTAGCGGCTGCGGGAAGCGCCGTGGCACACTATCCGGAGAGTGCGAGTTGGAACATGTGAGTCAGACTCCAACTCGCATTCTCATCTACGCATACTCTTTGCGGAATGCGTCAAAAACCGACCCGAAAACGAGATGCGAGTCCGACATTCGGCCTCAGGCTCGAACACCCTCGGGTCGGGGTAACGGGTCGAGCGTTAGCGGACAGGCATCCGTCTCATCGTCACCACACGTTTTGTCGGAATCGGGCTGCAAGAGAGGCTGCTCCACGAACACGGCGGGTGTTGCGGAACGCTCGAATTCCTCAAGTAAGCGAATAAGGTCTGCACAGTTGCGCGAGAGGCGGTCGGGAGACAGGATCAAGACGGCATCGAAGGCGTTCGCTTGGACCCCGTCCCGGAGCCGGTTCAGACCCGGGCGATCCAACAATGCCCCACTATCTCGCCGTACGCCCATAGCCGATCATTGACAAGCTGGTATGTGCCAACGACGATGTAAGGGGTGGAATTGCTTACAGGAAAGGCAACGTCATGTCATCACGTTTCCGGTTGCGAAAGCCCGCCGTTCTGGTTGTTCTCGTCCTCGTCACCAATGGCATATCGATCGTCGAGATGCGGGCAGGCGAATACTTGCCTTGGAGGGAGTACGTGACCAGATGCGTTGATACTTTGATCGAACATGGCCGGGATCGATACGGACCGATCCAGACGGACATGCTCATGAGCATCATCGACGTCGCCACGCTCCGGTCTCCTCCTGCGCCGCTATGGCTCGACTCCGAGGCATACTACGAGCCCGGCCGCGCCCATCGTCGGGCGATGCGAGGATCGAACTTCTGGTATGACCAGGCGACGATTCGTGTCATGTACGCGCTTTCCGAGCTGACCAACCGCCCCAAGTACGCCGACGCGGCGGACAACTACATCCGGGCCGTGTACGAGCATGCGCTGAAGGAGAATGGATTGATCGTCTGGGGAACCCACATCTACTACGACGCCTACGCGGACAAACCCGGCGGTGACGGCGACGGAAGCGGGCCGCACGAAACCCTGGTTTACCATGCCGAGTGGCCGCAGCTCTATCGCATTGATCCCCAGGCGACACTGCGAGCCGTGGACGCAATCTGGGAGTGGCACGTGATCGATCCTGCCACCGGGCAGCACAACCGGCATGACGACAAGCACATGGGCTGCGATTTCGCGTTTTCCGGCGGTGCGTTCGCCCAGGCCAACGCGGCCATGTACCAACAAACGAAACAGCAGCAATATCTAGACCGGGCGAAGACCATCGCCAACTGGCACTGGCAGCATCGTCATCCCGAGACGCTGCTCGTTCCCGATGCCCCTTCGACCGGCGACCGTTACGACGCCAGCCATTGCTTCACGACCATCCCGGGGCCATACGTCGCCTATCTCCTCAACTGCTACGAGTTGACCGACGACGAGTGGTTCCGCGACGTGGCCATAAGCTGTCTCAAGGCGTACCACAAGTGGGGATACGACAAGGAGGCGCGCACCTACCACGCGATGCTGACGCTCGACGGCCACCCCGTACCGGAGCGGCCGCGCGGTTCCGGCTACGATGCCTGGGCCCCATACGGCCACGTCGATGTTTGGAAAACGACGATCTATTCGTACGAGTTTCCCCTGATAGCCGCTCAGAGTTACGTGTACGGCTACGAGCTGACTGCGGACGAAAGAGGCAACGGGGACCCCGAATTGCTGGAGGCAGCCAGGTGTTGGGCTGAGGTGATCGAGAACACCTTGCCTCCCAAGGTGGGAAGACGCTGGGCTACAGAGATCACGGCGGCCTTGCCGGAGATTACAGAGACCGGCGGTTCCTACGCCGAGGACTACGGCCGAACCATCTCGTTCTTCGTCCACCTCTACCACGCCACGGGTGAGGATCACTATCTCACTCTAGCCGAGAACGTGGCCCGTGACGCTGTGGACAAGCTCTATGTCAACGGCCTGTTCAAAGCCCATCCGGCCAAACCCTATTACGAGGCGACTCAGGGCGTCGGCATTCTCTTGCACTCGCTGCTGGAGCTGTCTTTGCTGCCAAAGCGATGGCACCATGCTATGTAGAGAAAGTGCGACGCGTACACACAAGGCACTCCCGGCAGAACGGCAGGCAAGACCCCTTGCCCATCTTAACGCCATTTTTCGTGAAAAATTCGCGGGCGTGTAGATAACCATATCACGCGGACCGATGGGGGTCGGGTACACCGGGGGTCTCTGGGCTCCTTCCGGCCCTCGCCCTCACCGTGCGACAATCCACCACGTCATGATGAGAGCAGGCATGCTCTGCCCAACGCCGAGTTCGTCGCCTTCGACCTGGAGACGACCGGCCTCTACCCCGTCTCTTGCCGGATTGTCGAGTTCGGGGCCGTGCGGTTCACGCCTGGCAAGGGCGAGTTGCATCATTTCGAGCAGCTCGCCGACCCCGAGTGCCCGATCCCCAGTGAGGCGGCCAGAATCCACGGTATCAACGACGCAATGGTCCGGGGCATGCCGTTTCCACCAAACCCGGTCGTCGACACTCTGGATCTATCCCGAAAGTACGTCCGGGATCTTTGCAGCCACCGCTTGGAGGACGTGGCTCGGTATCTCGGAGTTGCCGAGTCAGAGGACCACCGTGCGCTTTCGGACGCCCGGCTGGCTATGGGCGCTCATCCAACGCAGGTTCCGCGCCAGCCTGGGGCTTGGCCGGAGACAACGGCCCTGTGTTGAGGGCAGAGGAAGCGGTGCCCTGCGAACTGGCGGCGTGCGGAGGGTGCTCACCGCGTGTGCCCGTCGCCACCACGGCCACCAAGCATCACGGCGGCCACCAAGCCGTCACCAATCGTGGCCCAAGCTGGCGGGCGAACCCAGCCATCATCACCGCCAGCAATGCCTGGTACACGTCGACGCGAATCAACTCATTCTCGACACCCCACCGAAACATCCTTCGGACGCGGCCGACGTACTGGTTGATCACGCCTCGGGACAGATCGGCCTCCATCATCGCCTGACGGACCGCCTTCAGCTTCATCGGCCCGAACTCCCGAGCTGGAGTGCTTCCGTAAAGCCGGCGCACGAAGCGGAGGGCCGAGCGAATCCCGGCCTGTTCGTCGGTGGGACGCCCATTTTTGACGTAGTATGACCGAACGTGCCGCCAGAAGACGAGGATCAGCTCGTTCATGGAGATGCCGGGAGCGGACGTGGTATCCTGAGCCCGAGAAAGTGGTAGTGACTACCACTTTTCTCAGGCTGCTGGGCCGCACTGTCCGACGCAGACAGGTATCCTAAATCCAGAATTCGGCAGTATTTACGTTAAGTGGGCGATACTGGGCTCGAACCAGTGACCCCTAGCTTGTCGAGCTAGTGCTCTAACCAAACTGAGCTAATCGCCCGTTGCCGTAAGTCCTCATTTTTCGTTCGGCGCAGCCAATTCACCCGTTCCCAAGGCCGGAAATCTGCGGGATTTGGGCAATCGGTACCATGGCATTTCCTGCCAAGCGTGTTGGCATGGTACTACACCTGTATCTTAACCATAACCTTTCTGAGGACACTGAACAAGTGGGCCGGGCGTGGGGGTCCGCCAGGATTTCATGGCGGGCTTAATTTGTTGGGGGATCGGCGGTTAGCCCGGATTATTCATTTGGGGAATCAGGCAGGGCGGTGGCGGGGGTGTGGGGCGTGTCGGGGGGGCTTTGGCAGCAGTCCTTCGAGGCGTTGGTGGCCATCGAGTGTTGCGAAACGCAAGTCGAACTTCGC
>JBDRTC010001093.1:0-2563 GCA_043824335.1 Planctomycetota bacterium
CCCAATTTCAAGGGGACTTTTTGGCCGCGCCTTAGTCTACTTCTTCCGCTTGACGGTCCGCTCGATCTCGGAGACGACGCGGTCCAACTCGTCGACCAGCGGGGTTGCGCCGGCTTGCTTCAGTGTGTCGACGACGCTGCGATAATACCAGAGCGCGCCCTCACGACCGCCCGAGAACTTCTCCCAGAGCGATTCCCCGAGCAGGCGGTAACTGCTCAGAATCGATCGGGCGTTGTCGAGCTTGTCGGAAGCGCAGACCAGGCGCACGGAGGCGGAAGCGTCTTTCAGCCGGGCGAGATAGGCGTTCTTGCGCTCGCGCCAGGGCGGCTTGGGGTCTTGGTCCGTGTCGGTGCAACCGTCGACGATCTCAACGACCCGGTTTCCGAAAAGCCGCCGGATCTCCTCGCGGGTTCTCTCGCCGCCTTGATCCTCGACGGCGTCGTGCAAAAGAGCGGCAATCGCCTCGTCCTCTTCGGCGCCGTGGCCCAGCGCGATCCCCGCAACACGCAACAGATGCGACACGTAAGGCACGCCGGAGACTTTGCGTCTCTGGTCGGCGTGCAGCTCGGCCGCGTACACCAGCGCTTGAGAAAAACGGTCCGACAGCTTCATGCGATCAGGATTGAGAGACAAGTCTTCCCGTTCATCGCGGATGCACGGCCGCACGGGTCTTGGGGGGCCGTCGCGCCTGCTCGACCGCCTCGTACTTCCGTTCGAGCCGATCTTCCAACGCCTGGATCTTCTCCCGCAGACGATCCTCCTGGCGCTTCCACCGTTGGCGATCGCGCAAGAGCCGCAAGATGAGTCCGCGCGCCTCGCAAATCAACTGCGCGTCGGCCGCCGCTCTCGAATGGGCATCTTCCAAACACGGCTGCACGGCAGTGAGACTTACGATGTTCCGGCCGTCCGGGAGCGTGGCGACCAGGGCCCCTTCCCCGTCCGAGGCGTCGTCCAGAACCAGCGGCCCGGGCGTGGCCGCCTGACAAATCATCTCGATCAGCTCCGCCTCGGCGTCTTCCACCGGTGGGCTCTGCACGCAGTGAAGATCGTAGGCGTCGCCGTCCCAGAGGCTGTCTTCGTCGTCCAAACGCCACATGACAACACCCCTCCGAAGCTGAGTGTTCGCCTAGAACAACCCACACGATCAGCGACCCTATTTTAGTCAAGGCGTCTTCGTTTTTGCAGAGTCTCCACAAAAAAACCTTGCATTTCCCCTCTGTAGGGGGGCTTAACGGTCCTTCAAGTTCGAGTTTGTGGGTGGCACTGGCTGCTGGTCGGTCAGCGAATCCCGCTGGGTCCCGTCCAAGGCGGCCACTGGCTGACAAGCAGCCAGTGCCACCCAACCGCCAAGAACGAAGTTGAAAGACCACTACCGAATGGAATCCTGGCGATCGCTGGCCACGTGGCCTGCTTGCCCGCCTTCGTAGACGCTGAACTCGGCCCAGACCGGCAGGTGATCGGAGATCTCGACGGCCTCGCGCATCGACAGGTCGAACTCCCGGATCAAGTCGTCGACCCCGGCCCGGCCCGTAAACTCGGAAGTGGCGTGGCGGTCGAACAGCACGTTGTCGACCAGCCGTGTCCCTCGCGTGGTGCTGGAAACGCCGGAGATCGCGCAGGCGATGTTTGGCAGCTCGCCCAACTGCCCGAGATGGTGGTCGTCGGCGCCCAGGTCCCCCAGGAGGATCACGTCGTCTTCCCCGCGGCCGTCGTCGCGCACCGCGCGGAACACGTCGTCCAACAAATCCAGCTCTTCCAGCGCCCCACTCGGATCGGTGTGCACGTTGATGAGCGTGAACGTGAAGGCCTCGGTCGTGCTTGGGCCCCGGGCGAGGAAGGAAGCCGCCAGCGGCTCCCGCCGAAACCGTCCTCCCGGATCTTCCACGGGAAAGACCGTGCTGCGATCGACCTCGACGGTCGCCCGATCGAACAGAAAAGCGCTGTATTGCTCGACCGGGTCCCGCCCCACGGCCGGAGGCGCGGCAAAGTCGTAGTGCCGGCCCTCGGCGTTGACCTTTTCGAGGAATTCGACCAGAACGCCCTGATCGCGGGCCCGGATGTCTTGAACGGCCACGACGTCGAATCGCCGGATCACGCGGACAAGCCGGCCGACAACCTGCTCCTTGCTCAGCTTCTGTGCATCGAACGGTCCCAGGTTGATGGTGGCGATGCGAATCGTGCTCTTTCCCTGCGGAACCGGCGGCTGGTTGGCGCTGCTGCCGGCACTCTCGGCCGGGCCGCCCTGCGCGCCGGCACGGGGTTCGAGGTAAAGCGAGTCAATCCCCTGAATTTCGTAGTGCGTGAACAAATACCAGCCGCCGGCCACCGCGGCGACCAGCAGCCCCGCAAACCAGAGTCTCAGCATGGCTCCCTCCTTGGCTCGTGGCGGGCGTACCGTGACTACCCAGGATGCACGAAAGTACCCCAAGACGCCTTCCGGCTCCAGAGCAATTCGCCGGATTACCGGCAGCAGGCCATGGGTCCGTCAGGATCGAAATGACGGGCTGGGTGCCACTGGCGTCTCGCCAGTGCATCGCCAAGCAGCCAGTGCCACCCAATGCCG
>JBDRTC010001094.1:0-7124 GCA_043824335.1 Planctomycetota bacterium
TGCTGGAGCTTGGCGCGGTTCTGCTCTCGGCTCCGGCGCAAGAGTGTCCCGGCAAGTTCGGCAGCTTTGGAGACCTCGGTTTCGACGGCCGTCTTGGCGTACCAGTTGAGCACGGCTTCCACGCTTCGGCGGACCATCCACGTGTCGCGGGAAAGCTCTTCTTCCAGGTTCAAGCCGCTACCGGGCATGGCTGCGCCGATGAGGAAATGGGCCTGGTCGATCTCGGTCTTCATTTCCTTGCGGGGCCGCTTCCGGGACTGCTCAAATCGGTCCCTAATCGGCACCCGGTGGACAACCTTACTCTGCTCGTCGATCCAACCCCGCTGTTCCAGCTCGCGCTGAACGATGCCCGTGCCTCGCAGGCTCTTACCGACCTCGTCCCGCGAGAGGGACTGCCGATGTCCGAAGAGCCGCAGGAACTGGTAGGCCATCGGCTGGACCACGGTGGGCGGTCGCTCTCCCGGATCGCCTGTGCCCTCGTCCAATAGCTGGTTGATGCCCAGCAGGGCGTCGCGAATCGAGAGCGGCTCGTTCTCGGCCGTGAACACCTGCCCGTAATGGCGGCTGTAGAACTCCAGGGCCTTGCCACGGAACATTCGGATCCTTCCGCAACCCGATTGTTCTCAAAGGTATAGCTTCGTCCTCAATCCGTACGCACGCGTGTCCGTTTCGTACAATTCGCGGATATCGATGGCATTCGCATGATGGCAACGATCGATGATTTCAGCGAAGATATCGCCAGCGACGCGCCGCTTAAACGCTTTCTCGTCGCTCTCGGTGACTACGTGAACAACCGTATTCAGACGCCTGAACTCGCCGAGGCGTACCAACCCTGACCAGATGCCGGTAGTGAGCTCCACTTCGAACGCATGGACTGGGAATGACTTCTCGAGCCAAATCACGTCAATCTGACGGACCATGTCGTAATTGATTCCCGGAAACTCCGGCAACTGTTTCACCGTGGCGATCTCGCCAAGACGCTTGCCCTTGAAGCGCGGCGACTTGTTAGCGCAGTAGGTTTGAGCGCCGCGCACGTTGCCAATCTCCAGGAGCATGCCTTGAAGTTCGGAATGCTTGTTCAGTTCAGCCTTAGAACCGTGTTTCACTGAGGTGATTGGCGCCGACGTGGTAAGGATATCGTACCGGTCACGGAAAGCACCTAAATCCAATGGCTGTCCCGCCTCTTTGAGCACCTGGAGGCGGCATGATCTGTCCACCGGCAGTTTAAACTGCTTGACACTTGCGTTGAGTTTCTCGCGCTGGTCCCACATCCAGCGAGCAGGGATCAGAAGGGTCTCGAGTGTATCGGAGAAGACGAATGCGATAACTGGGTGAGGAAGTTGGGCGAAATTCTCGAATATGTGCCGAGTCAGGCCGAAGAAGTAAGTGCGTCTAGCCTGGTGGAATCGCGACGTTCGTACAAGTAAGTGGACCTGTCCGTCTATCCTGTACACATTGTCGCGGGCGATCACCTCATCAGGTTCAACCTCATGTCCCATCTCGCGCACGCGTGTAAGGAATGAATCCCTGGCGCTAGTATCCCGAGTCTGATCGTTGCTCATTGAGTAAGGCCCCCGTGGTTGAGTTTCTCGGGGTCGGCACGAAGAAAACGGTTGCGGTACTCCCCCATCACGTCGTGGATTTGGCCCGTGCGGATCTTCTCCGAATCGTCGCCCGCGGTGCCCCCCCGGTCCGGACTGCTCGGAATCGACACAGGACGCGCTCTGGCGCGAATACTTCGTGGCTCGCGCGCGCCCCGCCATGTGCCGCCCACGTTGATCGCGATCTTATCGGCGGCGGCCACTTTGAGCACTTCCTCGTAGACCTCGGACTCGCCCTGGTACGGAATCGCTTCCTTTCCCGGCAAAGGTTCCCCTCGTAATAGGGCGAACACCTGCTGCATGGTGTCACCTCGGTTGGCGGCATCGAGGACGAAGGCTCTGAAGTCCTCCGGCGCGAAGAAGTTCGCGCGGATGTGCTTTTCGACCGCCGCGGGCGTTCCGCCGCCGGCGCCGCCGTGCTCTTCTACGTGGAACGTGCAATTGGTCGGATTCTGGAAGTCCCAGACGGAAAGGATGGCGTACCGGTCGAAACGCGACTCCAGCTTCTTTTTCAACTCAGGGTAGAAGCGACGCTTGTAGAGTCCGTCATATTGCGCCTCAGACTCGCTCCATTCCTTTGCGAGCATGGCGCAGCGCGCCGTGACGATCAGGTCACGGTCGTCGTAGATGTTCAGAAGTCCCTCCTCGGGCAGGAGAAACCGCACCATGTTGCGGTTGACCTCGGCGTGGTCCACGAGCCACGGCCCCAGCACAGCCGAGACGTCGCCGGGGGCCACAGGCAGGACGATAAGGACAGGATCGCCGCGTTCCTCCCAGCCGGAGGGACGATCCGCTTGCGGCACGTTCGCCCAAGGCGCCTTTTCCCAATTCGGATCGAGAACGATGGGGCGACAAGGTTGTTCGCTTGTCGAGTCGGGCGACTTCAGCCAGGATTCGGATCAAGTCGCGATTGTCCTGCGCCGCGTCCGCCATGAGGATATTGTCTTCCAGGAGGGACATGAGTTCAGGGGCGAACGGCCAGCACTCGACCGCCTCTCGCCGCAGCCGCGCCTTGTCCGCGTCAGTCTGGTCGGGGAATAACAGGCGATTTCGCTCGCTGGCGTAGGCGTCCACGACCCTTTCAATCTCGGCATCGGCGAAATTGTCCCGATTCTGAAACAGGCGGTGGAGGACAAGGCGTTTACGTTCTTCCCGGGCGGTTTCTCCGGCGAAGTCGATGAGCGTTGGGCCAATGCGGTGAATCTGCCTGAAAGCCTCGGTGGCGTTGTCACGAACGGACGCAACCAGGCAAACAAGGTCGGGACGTTCCTTCGCCAACTCGGATAGAATCTGGATGAAATTGAAAGCCCATTGGCGGCGCTTCGGTCCTTGGTTGCCAGGTTCGTCATGGAGGCCGTCAAACCAGGTCTGGAGTTCATCCAGGATTAGAGCGGCGTGCTGGTCGTTGAACATGTCCTGTAGCAAGGATTTCGAGGGCATCGTCGTGCCCGACTGCTCAAACCGGCCGCGGTAATATGGCCCTTCGGATGCCGGTCAAAGATCACGTCCCAAAGGTTGGTGCATTCCTGGTCCGACATCATCCCGGGGATAGAAAGGAAGCCGCGGCGAAGGGAGAGGTCTTTGAGCCTTGGCGATTGAAGACGTGCGCCCCAATTCGATGCCCAAGTCTCGACCTGCCCAGGGCTCTCAAATGCGTGGTGCAGGACGGACATGATGTGGGACTTGCCGCTTCCGCGTGCAGCCATGAACAGGACCGGACGATCCCCGCTCGTCTTCGATACCGCGTCAAGCGCCCGCTGAACATCCGTTGTCGGATACGTCATGTCCAAAAGTTCTGTAGGATCGCGTCGCTGCGCCCAACCCGAATTCTGCCGATTGCACAGCTCTATGGCAGCACCGCGAAAGTGTTTGCTCTTGACTTCCTGTCGCAATTCCAAGGACTGCATGGTTTCCCTTTCGCTCCGGGTCAACCGAGGTTCCGTGTTTCCGACCTCGCTAGGGATTGTACTACCTTGGTCGTTTGCGTCGTCGTTGCCTACTGTTGCTTACCGACCGCTTGGTCGTCCTGACCAGCCTATAAAGGTCGCTGACCCGGAAGAGCCGGTAGTTGTTCAGCGGATGACGATGCGTAGGAATCTTGCCGGCCGCTTCCCAGTTGCGAAACGTGTTTTCGCAAACGCCCACGTATTCGGCCGCCTCCTTAGTTTGACTGTGTCCTCGCCAAGAACGCCGTAACTCCCATCGGAGGTTATAGTAACGTCGACGCTGAACGTGACGTACGGTTCGCGCCGTGTTTGCCTGGCTCCGCCGAGATCGTCACGATTCCTCGAGGAAGCCGCATGCTGGCATTCTTGTCGACGCCCGACGAGCACGTTCCGTTCCGTTTCGTGCTAGCATCGATAACCCGTTTCTGGATAATCGGTTAGGTCGGTTCACAAGACGGACACAGTCAAAGTAAAACCAATGAACCCCATGCGGCAACGGTTTGTCGTAGTAGGCATGACGATCGCCTGTAAAAACCTGTGGAATGCTTCTCTCCAACATACGGAGAGCGGCCCACGTCTTGGTGGCGCAGCAGTCTTATAACCTGCCGAAGGGGTCTTTGCCGTAGAGATGGAATCAACGCATTGAGACGATCCTCTGAATTTGGGAGAGACAGCAGTGGCTCGCGCAATGATTCGCTTGGGGACCGTCTTCCTTGCGGCGGCGCCGTTCGCATACCTGCCCGAAGCAGTTGCCGCGTCTGATCGTCAGACCGCCGATCTGAAGATCGGCGTCTATCAATCCGAAGCCAACGCCGCCGAGTACAAAGGAATACACCAGGCTCCGCTGACATCCTGGCTGGAAAAGAACGGCTACGCGTTCGAGGTCCTCGGCGATCCGCAGGCCGCCGACGCGGGTTTCGTTGAGCAATTCGCCGCGGTCATAGCGACCAGTTGTTATATCGTTCCCGACTCGGCCGCTTCCGGTCTGGCCAGGTACGTCCGCGACGGCGGACAGCTCCTCTGGATCGACGGGCCCGCGCACTGCCGCAACGGAGAGTTGCTGGCTGTGCTCGGCATCGACGGCAGTTACACCTATCGAACCCTTACGGACGCCAACTTCCGTGTCGCGAAACCGGACCACTTCATCTGCGGCGGCGCCGCCGACTTCCGCGGTCACGGGGCGGGCAACCCTGCCCTGAAAGCTACCGGCAAAGTGCTGGCTACTTGGGCGGGCGCCGATCGAGAGGCGGGCGACAACACTACCGGCAAGGACTTGGAACTTCCGGCCATCGTGGTCACGGAGTCGGGAAGGGGCCGCGCGGTGCTGCTGAACTGGGTCGTGTGGCTGACGCACGGGCCCGAGGCGCGGACACTGGTTTCGCAGACGGTGGAGTACCTCCTGGCCGAGCGACTGCTGCAAACAGCGCCGTTTGTGGTCCGGCCCATCGCTCCTCCTGCCCACGTACTCCAGCCGGAGGCGATTTCGCTTCGCGTTCGCCTCGTCGCCCGGTCGACGCTGGCCGACAGGCGGGCCATACTCCGCGCGGTCTTGGTCGGTTCCCGGGACAAGCCGACCAGTCCGCCTGTGAGCAAGACGAGTTCGTTCAAGTCAAGCGACGACGGAGTGTTCTACGCTGAAGTTCCGTTCGCCCTCTCGACGGAAGGTCTCCCCGACGGCCTTTACCACCTGGCGATCCAGGGAAGCGTCGGCGACGGTTCCGCACAAACGACACAGATTCCGGTGCGACTCTATGGTGAGGAAGCGGCGCGGCTGGCTGCCGCCGATGTCCAGCGCGCGGCGATGCTGGGTCCCCTGTTCCGGGGCGCCCTTGGCGACTACGACGCCGAGCCTCGGACGAAGGAAGGCCGCGTGGATATTCCGCGGCTGCTTGACCAGATCGAGGCCGCCCACATGAACATGTACGACTTCCTCATCTGGCACGCGAAAACCGACTGGGAGGATTTTCGGCTTTTCTTGCCCGAGGCTCAGAAACGGGGCCTGAAGGTCTGGATCACGCTGGCGCCGCCAAGCGAACCGCCGCCAAGCCAACCCTTCGGGCTGGACTATGTCCGCTGGGCCGAAGAAATCGGCAAGCTCTCCAAGGAGTACGACAACCTCGCCGTGCTGGTGATCGACGATTTCTGGTCCGGTGCGAATCATTCGCTCTTCACGCCGGGCTACGTCGGCCAGATCGCCACCGCGCTGCGGGAGCAGAACCCGCGGCTGGCGTTCCTTCCTACGGTCTACTGGAGCACAATTGGCGACGAGGAGTTCCTCCGTGACTACCGCTACCTGATCGACGGAATCGTGTTT
This sequence comes from Planctomycetota bacterium, assembly GCA_043824335.1. Taxonomy (GTDB): domain Bacteria; phylum Planctomycetota; class Planctomycetia; order Pirellulales; family Thermoguttaceae; genus JBDRTC01. Next base: position 5,862 of record JBDRTC010001094.1, read on the forward strand.
CCCTACGCGGACCTCGAATCGACCGAGAAACTCCCCGAGCAACTGGCGGCCTGTCGGAAGTGGCTGGGGCCGACCAAGCTACTGTTGATCAACGTCTACGCCAGCGGTTCCTCCGGCACGCGCGAGCGCGGCCTGCGGACAGCGGAGTACATGCGGAGCATCCTCTCGATCTCCCGGCAGCAGTGCGACGGCATCCGCATCTGCTGCCTGCCCAAGGACGACTTCGACGATTATCGCTTCCGCATCACGGCTGAGTTGTATGCGAAGTGGCACGCGGAGAGCAAGGACGAGACCCGGTAAGGCACCTTCCGTAATGGGAGCCTAAAGGCCAGATCGCCGAAGTATCAGAGGGCTCGTTTCAGATGACGCATCCGCCTGGACGTCTATCCAGATGAAAGCTGACGAATAGCCGCTCACACGCAGTGACCCGAGCACGGGGTAATCTCACCTTTCACAAAGGAGCTTTCAAGTGTTGCCGCGGATTTCACTCGCGCTTTTGATCTTCGGTCTCGTATGTCCTCTGACGGAGGCAGCCGATGCGATCGACATCGGTTCCCGGCTGGAACTCTTCGCCGACTCACACTTGATCGATCGACTCGCTAGCGGCGCGCGGCGACAGTTGCATCGACCGACGCCGCATGAGATCGCCGTGGTGACGGACCAGCCGTGGGAGGGGAACGGGGTCAACTACGTCACGGTGTTCCAAGACGGCGACCTCTGCCGGATGTACTATCGCGGGGCCGATGTCCAGTACGACACGAACGGGTATCGCGAGACGCATCGCGAGGTGTATTGCTATGCGGAGAGTGAGGACGGAGTACATTGGACCAAGCCCGAGCTGGGGCTTTTCGAATTCAACGGGTCGAAGCAGAACAACATCGTGTGGGACGGTTCCGTGGGCACTCACAACTTCACGCCGTTCAAGGACGCCAACCCCGCCGCGGCGGACGACGCCCGATACAAGGCGATCGGCGTCGGCGCGGGCGAAGCCGGCCGCGGCATGTTCGCCTTCAAGTCGGCCGACGCGATCCACTGGTCGCTCTTGTCAGACAAGCCCGTGATCACAAAAGGCGCGTTCGACTCGCAGAACCTTGCGTTTTGGGATGCGAATCGCAGCGAGTACCGCGAGTACCACCGTGACTTCCGCGGCGGCCGCGACATCCGCACCTGCACGTCGAAAGACTTTGTCAACTGGAGCGATCCGGTGTTCCTCGAATACACGCCCGGCCGCACGAGCGAACTGTATACGAACGGAGTGATTCC
>JBDRTC010001095.1:0-3767 GCA_043824335.1 Planctomycetota bacterium
TCCTCCAAATCGGCGATCGAGCGGCGGTCGGTCAGGTCTTCGTAGTCGCGGGGGAAGAAGAAGAGCAAGTCGCGGGCGGCGCAGAGCCCCAGCCTTTCGAGCATCTCCACCCTGAGGGGCCCGACCCCCTACAAGAACTGCACGGGCGTGGCCAGCTGTTCAGCGGGCGTTTTTTCGGGGACGCTCATTTCCGGAGTGTCGCGGGGTGAGGGACGAGAGGCGAGGGGTGAGGGGTGAGGGGCGAGGGGTGAGGGGCCAGGGGTGAGGGGCCAGGGGACATTGAACAGGGAGAAGGGACGTGGCGTTCGATATGACGGGGTGGAAGGGTCGGCGGGGCAAGCGGCCGACTGGAGTTGCAGAAATACGGAGGAGGCGAGTAGAATCTGCGCCACAGGAAGTGGCGTCAACAAGCTGTGGCAGCGAGTCGCCAATCATGGATGTATCCTCTGGAGCGAGTGGAGCGGTGCCGATCCGCTGTCCCGCCTGCGGCAAACGGGCGGAGGTGAATCCGTCCGATCCGGCTTGGGACGGGCAATGTCCGCGATGCGGCCGCCCGCTGTGGTTTGCGAACCAGGAGACGGGCGAGACTTTGGCGGCCAGACTGGAGCCCGGGGGCAAACCTATCGACGTGGGCGTGGTGATCGAGATTTCCGCCGCGGCAGTTGAACGAGTTCGCGAGGAAGTCTCGCGGATGAGCGTGGCGCCGCACCTCATGTTGGACTTTTCCGGCGTCCGGGTCCTCGGCAGCAACGTGATCGGCGAGCTGGTGGCGCTCCAGAACGTGGTTGCGGCCCGATCCGGCCGGCTCAAGCTGTGCAGCGTGCGGCGGGAGATTTTGGAAGTGCTCAAGATCTCGCGGCTCGACGGGCTGTTTGAGATCGAGAAAGCGTGATGGGGTGGTAGGACCAGTGCGACCCCGGGGACCGCAGTCCCCGGGCGTTGTGGGGCGTGTTGATCGCCCCCTGATCCCTGCCCCTCATCTCTCGCCTCTCACCCCTCAGAGCGTGTGAAAGAATCGATTTCAGGGTCCACCAAGTACCGGATTTCGCACGCGAACCCCACCCTGGAGATCAAAATGTAGTGTTCTGTGAGCCGAGTTTTGATTTTTTCACACGCTCTCACCCCTCGCCCCTCACCCCTCACCCCTCGCCCCTACAAGAACTTCTGATAGGCCGCCACGGCCAGGGTATCGCAGCGCTCGTTCTCGGAATGGCCGGCGTGGCCGCGGACGTGGGTGAACTCGACGCGGTGTCGGGCCAGCAGTTGGTCGAGCTGGCGCCAGAGGTCCTCGTTCTTGATTTCCTTGAAGCGTTTCCCCTCGCGGCGGCGCCAACCGTTGGCCTTCCACTTGGGGAGCCATTCGGAGAGGCCTTTGCCGACGTAGATGCTGTCGCTGACCAGTTCCACCCGGGTGGGGCGTTTGAGGGCTTCCAGCCCGCGGATTGCGGCCAGAAGCTCCATGCGGTTGTTGGTCGTATCGCGTTCGGCGCCGGAGCGTTCCAGCTCCTTGCCGGAGGCGGGATGCCGGAGGATGAAGGCCCAACCGCCGGGTCCGGGGTTGCCGCTGCACGCGCCGTCGGTGAAGAGCCGGACTTCGGCGTGACCAGTGTCGTTGGCTGGAGGCATGGGTGGGTCAGCTTGACTTCTTCAGCGGGCTCACGGGCTTGGCAATGCGATCGCGTCGGGGATCGAGCCGCGGCTTGGCAAATTGCTCGAAGCCCACCATCAAAGGCGAGTCGAGCCGAGGCTGTTTTTCCAGCTTCCAGGGGAGGTGGACGGTGAACGTGCTGCCGGTGCCCAGGGCGCTTTGGACGGAAACCTCTCCCCCCAGGAGCTTGCACAGCTCCTTGACGATCGAAAGCCCCAGCCCCGTGCCGGAATACTCCCGGGTGATGGCCTTGCCGGCGGGCATGGCGGTTCCGCCCTGGCGGAATTTCTCGAAGATGGTCTGCTGGTCTTCCTCGGCGATGCCCACGCCGGTGTCGATGACTTTGAGCACCAACCGTTGCCGCTGGTTCTGTTCGGCCGCGACCCGGATCCGCCCTCCCTCGGGCGTGAACTTGATCGCGTTCGACAAGAGGTTGTTGAGTATCTGGTGCATGCGGCCCTGGTCCTGATGCATGGGGGGCAGACCGGGCTGGATTTCGGCGTCGAGGTCGATGTTCTTCTTCTCGGTGAGCGGTCGGGCCATGTCGCACTGGGTCGTGACCACCTGGGTGATGTTGAAGTCGGTCAGTTGGACCTCCATCTTGCCGCTCTCGATCTTGGCCAGATCGAGGATGTTGTTGATCATGTCCAGGAGCAACTGGCCCGACCTTTGGATGTTCTCCACGTAGCGTCGTTGCTTGTCGTCCAAAGCGTCGATGGAGCCGAGCACGTCGCTGAATCCGAGGATGCTGTTCAAGGGGGTCCGAAGCTCGTGGCTCATCGTGGCCATGAAGTCGCTCTTGATGCGGTTCATCTCGTACAACTGCATGTTGACCTGGGCCAGCTCGTCGACCTTGCCGTCGAGCTTGGTGTTCGCCTGGCGCAGCTCGTCCTGGATGGTCGTCAGGTGGCGCAGCATGCGGTTGAAGGCGACGCCCAGGGCCTCGAACTCGTCGCCCGTGTGGATGTCGGCCCGCATGGCGATGTTGCCGTGGCTGATCGCGTCGCTCACGTCGCGCAGGTGCCTAAGCGGCCTGACGATCACGTAGCGGATCGTGATGTAAAAGGCGATCATCGCCAGGAAGGCCGTGATGATGGCCACGGCCAAGAGCATGCTCCAGTACGAACTGACCAGTGCGCGCGTCCGTTCGGTGGGGATCGTTACCTGGACGATGGCAATCAGATCGCCCTCGGAGAGCGGCTCGCTACTGCCCAACAGAGGATTGACAGGGAAAGCCGGACCACCCGTCGCCGGATCGGGGTGGCAAGCCCCGAGACATGTCCTGCCCGCCCGGATCGGCTGGTAATATAGGTATTCATCCCCGTCGGGCGTCAGCCGTGCGGCGTACTCAGACTCCTCGCGCTGCTCGGAACCGTCGCCCTCACCCGGCGTTGTCCGTAGATAACGCTTGAGCAACTCTTCCTCGAATTCGTCTGCGGGCGGGCCTACGCCTTCGGTCGGGCGGAGAATCCAGTCGGCGTGCTTGATGAACCGCCATTGGTACTTTTGTTTCGTTACGGCCTGGTCGAGATACTCTTTGAAACCCTCGTTGCTTTCGAACTCGTCGAAGTGCTTGGTGATCATGGCCTGCTCGACCAGCAGCTCCCCCGTGTTCGGGTTCTGCTCGTCGACCACTTCCCGCGTCACCTGCCAATAGAGGAAGAAACTGAAGCCGATCACCAGCAGAAGGAACACCCCGAACAGGGCCAGGCACTTCAGCTCCAGGCTGGTCTCGCCGAGCGCGCGATTGAACGAGCGAGGGGACATGACAGATCGGGCCAATGCACCGGGCTACCGTAACTCCCACATTCTACGGGAATTGCGTCGCCGCCGCCAGAGGCAGAGGCAGAGGAAGGGTAGAGGGGACAGGGTAGAGGGGACAGGGAACAGGGGACAGGGTATCGGTTGGGAGGGTTATCGCGTGTGGAAACAGAACCGATCTGTCCGGGGTCCATTTCACGCAGGAGACGTGGGGCCGAAAGTCCCGAATCGCCGCGCCACGTCGTGACTCCCGATCCTCGCAGCGTGTCCCCTCCGCACTCTCCCCTCTCCCCTGTCCCCTGTCCCCTCTCCCCTCTCCCCTGTCCCCTGTCCCCTGTCCCCTGTCCCCTAACTTCCT
>JBDRTC010001096.1:0-12584 GCA_043824335.1 Planctomycetota bacterium
CGGAAGCGAAGCCCATCCGCAAAAACCCCGATGAAAACCGCTTCCACGTACCCAAAACCAGCACGAAATAGGTGGGTGGATTTGAACCACCCGCGGAAGTTGGGTTAGCTGCCGGCGGTATGCGGCGGGATGGCCTCTTGCATACAAAGCCGCCGTGCCGGCGGCAGCTAAACGGGGGAAGGTCCGAACCGGGAATCGTTCACGAGATCCTCACTCCCCGTAAGCCGACTCAAGCCGATACCCCGGGTGTTTCTCCAAGAACGCTTCCACGCGATCCCGGCGCGAGAACGCCGTGGGCAGGAAGTCGATCGCCTGTTGGAGCCGCTCGTTCGGCTCGGCGCAGCTCAGTCGCAGGAACCCGCGGCCGGCCTCGCCAAAACACTCTCCGCCCAGGCAGGCCACGCCGAACCGGTCGTCGGCGCCTTCCAACAGGTACATCGCCAGCCCGTGGGAAGTGATCCCCAGGCGGTTCGAGATTTCCGCAACCGAGGGGAAGACGTAAAACGTCCCGCCGGGATCGAGGCAGTGGATCCCCTCGATCTTGTTTAAGCCGCGCACGAGGATCTCGACCTTCTCGCGAAACAGGTCCATCGTCTGCCGGCTCTCGTCGTTGTCGTTTTTCATGGCGGCGATCCCGGCCAATTGCACCATGGGCGGCGTGCAGGAGAGCGAGGAGTTGATGAGCTTCGCCAGCATGTCGGCGATCTCGGGGCTGGTCACCGCGTATCCCAAGCGCCAGCCGCTCATGCTGTACGACTTGCTGAACGTGTAGGCGGCCACGCACTGCTCGAGCATGCCGGGCTGGGCCGCGATCGTGTGGTGCCGGCCCCGCCAAACCATCCGGTCGTACGGCTCGTCGCTCAGCACGGCCACGTTCCGGCCACGCACGAGATCGGCCAGCCCCACGAGGTCTTCCTCGGCGGCCACGCCGCCGGTCGGGTTGTGGGGGCTATTGAGAAAGATCGCCTTCGGGTGCGGGTCTTCCGAGAGGAACCGCTCGACGTCGTCGAGGTTCGGCCGGAACTCCCGCTCCTGCTTCAGGTCGGAAAGCCACACCCTGGCCCCGCGCCGGGTGATGTTGGGAATGTAGGTGGGGAAATACGGACTGAACACCAACACGCCGTCGCCGGCGTCCAAAAAAGTCTCGCAGAACAAGAGCTCGAAAATCTTCGCCCCCGGACCGACCACGACGTTGGCCGCCGTCGTCTGAAGCCCGTACTCCCGGTTCACAAACTCTGAGGCCGCCTGGCGGAATTCGGGCAGCCCGGCCGAGGGGCAGTAGTGCGACTGGTCGCCGCTGATCGCCGCGAGCCCGGCCTGCTTCGCCGCCGAGGTGCTGGCGAACGGGCTGTCGCCGATCTCCAGCTCGATGACCTCCTTGCCCCCGGCCACCAGTTGCTTGGCCCTGGCCAACACGTTGAACGCCGTCTCGACGGTGACATTTCGGGCGAACTCGCTGAGCGTAACGGACATGCACACCTCACGTGTCTTGGAGTCTTTGCTGTCGAGGCTCTGCTCCCCTCGCCCCGCTTGCGGGGAGAGGGGTTGGGGGCGAGGGGTCTTCAAACAAGCTGCACGCAACCCCGGCGTTCCAGGGACCGATTCTACGAAATGCCCGACCGGGTGCAAGCCCCGGCCCCGAGCCGTCAGCTTTCAGCCAGCAGCCAGCAGGTTCACGCGAGTCTCCCCGGCAGCCGACAGCCAAACGCTGTTCCCTGACCACTGCTTTCCCATCCCGATCCTACCAAACCATCCATCGCCCCTTCCAGGCAAGAAATTGGCCACCGGCACAACGGGGGAGGGCCGCAAGGCACGTCCCTCGACCGTCGCGTCGCCGCCGGGGGCCACCGCCCGCGCGATGGGATTTGACACTGGTCTATTCAGCCTGTATAAATCCGGTGTAGGGATCCCCCGAACGCTCGAAAAGCGTTGCGGTCAATGGGACTTGTCTTTCAACATGACGCAGACGAAGACACAGAGTTTATCGCTCGGCGGGCAATCGACGCGGGTGGTCCAGACAATTCCCCGTGAACAGGTTATCCATGTGAATCGCTTCGCTCGGGAAAACGTCCGGGCCACCCGGGAATCCTTGTCCTGTTGAATTCCGCTGAACGCCCCATGGAATGTCGACCAAACTGCGGCGCGTGCTGCATTGCGGCGTCGATTTCTTCGCCGCTGCCGGGGATGCCGCGGGGGAAGCCTGCGGACGTGGCCTGTGTGAATCTTGATCCGGAGAGTTTTGCGTGTCGGGTGTGGGGTTCCGAGGAGTACCCCAACGTGTGTCGGGATTTCTCTCCCAGCCGGGAAGACTGCGGCACCTCGCGCGAGCAAGCCCTGGCCAATTTCACGCTCTTGGAAAAAGAGACTGGACCGGACCCCTAAACCGGTGAAAATGGAAGCGTCGCTGAAGCATGACTTTCGCAATGCATTCAAGGGCTCAGGAGATCGGGGCGATCGTGATTCCGCCGTCGGCGCGGATGATTGCGCCGTTTAAGTAGGACGAGTCGTCGGAGGCGAGAAAGACGGCCAGGTTGGCGATTTCCTCGGGCGTGCCGAAGCGGCGCAACGGGGCCCGGGCGAAGAAGAAGTCGGCGTCGAAGTCGGGGTTGTCCAGGTTGCTGGCCTTCATCATTTCGGTCTCTACGCCCGCCGGACAGATGCAGTTGACCCGAACGCCCTGGGGTCCGTACTCCACGGCCATCGACCGGGTGAGCGCCACGGTGGCCCCTTTGGCGGCCGTGTAGGCGTCGCAGCCGGGAATGCCCATCACACTGGCGCTGGAGCCGGTGTTGATGATCGACCCGCCGCCGCCGGCGACGATCAAGGGGATGGCGTACTTCGACGCGAGGAACACGCTGTCGAGATTCGTGCGGAGCACCCGGTCCCAGGTGTCTTCGGCCAGCTCGGTCACGGGCCCGTCGTCTTCGGCCAGAAAGATCGAGGCGTTGTTGTAGAGGACGTGGAGCCCCCCGTAGAGCCGGCGGGTTTGGTCCATGAGCGATTTCACGTCATCGGGCTGAGAGCAGTCGGTTCGGACAAACGTCGCTTCGCCCCCTCGTTCACGAAGAGTGGCTTCCGCGCGACGCCCGAGCTGTTCGTCGATCTCGGCAATGACGACCTTCGCCCCCTCCCGGACGAAAGCCTCGGCCCCGGCCAGCCCGATGCCGCGGCCCGAGCCGGTGACGAGGGCGATCTTATCGTCGAGACGTCCCATGAGGGTCCTCCCAACGCGGCCGTTGGCCGCAGCCAGAGCTGTTTAGCCGCCGACGGTACGTCGGCGACACCGTCGCCGTACCGGCGACGGCTAAACATGTGCGTGTCACACCGCATCTTGGAGTGCAATAGCCTAACAGCCACTCACCTCCGCCAACAGCCGGTCGGCGTCGATGGGATATTGCCCGAACTCCTTGGTGGTGCGGATCATGGCCAAAAAGTTCTCCGGCTTCACCGACGAGGTGATCGTGTTGGCCGAGGACATGATGTGCGGGCCCGCGGCCGAGACGGTGGCCAGTGTGCGTTTCACTTCGCGGATCACGTCTTCCTCGGAACCGCGGGAGAGGAGATCGATGCTGAGATTCCCCATCACGGTGATCTTGCCGGGATACCGCTTGAGGATCGGCGCCAGCTCCATGCCGGGCACGGGCTCGAGCGGGCCCAGGCAGTCGAGCCCGGTGCCCACGAGCGGGTCCATGATCTTGCGGATGTCGCCGTCGATGTGCTTGATCGCGTAGGCCCCGGCACGTTTGATGGCGGCAACCACGGCGGCGTCGGAGGGGAGGATCAGCTCGGCAAACTGCCTGGGCGACATCATGGGGCCGTTCTTGTCGGAGTAGTCGTCGCCCAAGAGCACGACGTCGGCCCCGGCGGGCACCACAAGCCGGTACAGCTCGCCGTAGTACTCCGCACCGATCTTCATCAGGTCCTTGACGAACTCGGGCCGCAGGGCGAAGTCCAGGAGCAGGTTTTCCAGCCCGCCCCTCAGGAAGACCGCCGGCGCCCAGCCCGACTCGCCCACGCAACAGATCGCCTTTTCGCCGTTGGGATATCTTTGTTTAAGCCGGCGAATCTTTTCGATCACCGGAGAATCGGCGGGGTCGGGCGGCCGGTAGGAGGCCAGGTCTTCGGCCGTCTCGATCCGCGGCGGCTTGGTGGGCACGGGCACGCCGTCATGGCGGCTGATTTGCAGGGCGCCCCACTTGTCGCGGAAGATCCCCTTCTCGCGATCCACCCACTCGACTTCGTGCTCTTCGTAGATCATCGTGGGCGCTGTGACGACGTCCATGTCGAGGTGTTCGACCAGATCGTTCCAGTCGCCGCCGGGATGGACGGCCTCGACCACGCTCGGATCAATCCAGAGTTCGCCCAACGGAACCCGGTCGGGAAGCCGGTGTTCGAGGACCGCCGCTATTCGCTCCCGTGAATTCATGCTGCCGCTCCTGCACTCGCGAAGACTCAACAAGTAAACGAGGAACACGGAATAGCCTGCAAAACGTGCTTTCCCTTGCCTGAAGGCTGAAAGCTGATCGCTGAAAGCCCTCGTTTACACTCCACTTACAACCCAAACTCCCGGGCAGCGGCCGCCAGCGCCCGGTCGATCATGTCGACGACCATGTCGATTTCTTCCTTGGTGACGATCAACGGCGGTGCCAGCACAAGGATCTCGCCGTTGTTCCGCAGGATCATGCCGTTCTGATAGCACCACTCCTGGATCCACGAGCCGACGCCGAGTTCGGGGTCGAGCGCCTTGCCGGTGTCGCGGTCGGCTACCAGGAGGACGGCCCAGAGGAGTCCGATACCGCGGACCTGGCCGACCATGGCGTGCTTCTCGGCGAGCGCATCGAGCTTCCCCTTGAGATAGACGCCCATCTCGGCGGCGTGCTCGACCAGGTTTTCCCGCTCGATGATCGCAATGTTCGCCAGCGTGGCCGCGCAGGCGACGGTGTGGCCGCCGTAGGTGCTCCCGCTCCGCAGCTCCGAGCCGGGGCGCTTGCGGAACTCGTCGGCGATCTTCGGGGTGGTGACCGCGGCGCCCAGCGGGATGAAGCCCCCGGTGAAGCCCTTGCCGATAGTCATGATGTCGGGCACCACGCCGTCGTGCTCCGAGAAGAACCACTTGCCGGTCTTGCCGAAGCCGGTCTGGACCTCGTCGAAGATGAGCAGGATTCCGTGCTCGTCGCACAATTGGCGGACCCCTTCCAGGTAACCTTCGGGCGGCAGGGGATAGCCGGTGTTCGAGCCCGGCAAAGGGTCCATGATGACGGCCGCAATCGTGCGTGGATCCTCGAAGACGATCAGATTCTCAAGCTCGGCGACACACTGTTTTCCGTAGTCGGCCGAGGTCATGCCCTCGGGCCGCTCGTGGTCGCGGGCGGCCGGGGCGAAAATGCAGCCTGGCAGAAGCGGCTCGAAGTACTCGCGAAACCACGTCAACCCGGTCACCGACGAGCCGCCCAGCGTGGTGGCGTGATAGGAGTCCCTTCGGCCGATGAACTTGAAGCGGTGCCGCTCGCCCCGCTCCACATGGTACTGCCGGGCCATCTTCAGCGCCGTCTCGTTCGCCTCCGAGCCGCTGTTGACAAAGAAGCTCACCGAAAGCTCGCCCGGCATGATTTGGGCCAGCTTTCTGGCCAGCTCCACCAGCGGCACCGTGAAGGCGTCGACGTAGTTGGGAAAGAACTCGAGCGTCTCCATCTGCTCCTTGACCGCCCGGGTCACCTCGGGCCGGTTGTGGCCGCAGACGGTGGTCAGGAGCGTGGCGAAGGAGTCGAAGTACTTCTTGCCCTCCAGGTCCCAGACGTAGCAGCCCTCCCCCCGGACGAAGATTTTCGGCCCCCGGGCGAGGTTTTCGTTGCTGGCGAAGTGCGGGAGGATGTATTTTAGCGCGTCGTCCAGGAGCTGGGCTTTTTCCTTTTCGGTCCAATCGGTTTGGGACATGGCGGTTCTCTGTTTTGGCGGAAGGGGCGACGATGCTGTTGATCCGGTGCTCGGACGCATTCCCGCCGAACGCAGTCGGCGGGCGTTTGAACCGTTCATCCTTCGTCATTCATCCTTCATCCTTCATCACTCATCCTTCATCCTTCATCCTTCATCATTCATCCTTCAACATTCGCCCTTTCCACGTCACAACTTTTCTGGCGGCGCGGACGACGTCGTCTTCCTGCGGCATGCAGGCGGTTTCCAGCACTTCGGTGAAGGGCATCGGCAGGTTGGCGCCGCCAAGAACGACCGGTGGAGCGATCAACCGATCGAACGCCTGCTCGGCCACTTGCCGGACGATCTCGCCCCCAATGCCGCCCGAGACCGGGGCCTCGTGAACCACCAACAGGCGCCCGGTCTTGGCAACCGAGGCGAGGATCGTGTCGATGTCCAGCGGGACGAGCGTTCGGGGATCGACGATCTCGATGCTGATCTCGCCGGCGAGCTTTTCCGCGGCGGCCATCGCCCGGTGCACCATCAGCGACGTGGCGACCACGGTCAAGTCCGTTCCTTCGCGGCGGACCGCGGCCTGGCCAAGCGGCACGAGCCACTCGCCGTCGGGAACCTCTTCCTTCAGTTCGTAGAGGAGCTTATGCCAGATGAAGACGACGGGATTATCGTCGCGGATCGAGGCCTTGAGGAGCCCCTTGGCGTCGTAGACGGTAGCGGGCATGACGACCTTCAGCCCCGGCGTGTGGGCGAACCAGGCCTCCAGGCACTGCGAGTGCTGGGCCGCCTCCGACGTGCCGCCGCCGCACTGGGTGAAGACCACCAGCGGCAGCTTCAACTGCCCGCCCGACATGTACCGCAGCTTGGCCGCCTGGTTCACCAGCGGGTCCATGCCCACGGTGATGAAATCGACGTACATGATCTCGGCCACGGGTCGCAGCCCGCTCATGGCCGCACCGACCGCCGTGCCGATGATGGCCGCTTCGGACAAAGGGGTGTCGAACACGCGGCGCCGGCCGTACTTCTTCTGAAGCGCGACGGAGGTGCCGAAGACGCCGCCGAACTCGCCCACGTCTTCCCCGAACAGGCAGACGCGGTCGTCCCGCTCGAGCTCCTCGTCGAACGCCTGGCACATGGCCGCTCGGAGTGTCAATGTCCGCATCAGAGTATATCCTCTTCAATCAACCCAGAGTCCGTCGGCGGCCGGGGTGGCATGCCCTCGCGAAGCGTGGGCATGTACTCACCCAACATGGCGACGCAAGCGACGCCATGCCACCCGGCTACAGCGTTTCCTTGACTTGTTCCCAAGCTCCGGCTTGGGAACACCCGTTCCTCGAAGCTCCGCTTCGGCCCATCGGGCGCATCGTTGAAGCGTAGCTTCGCGGAAGTGCGGTCCCAAGCAAAGCTTGGGACCGAGGTCGTATGTGTGCTTCGTAAGTGTCCTCGTCAATCGGCCCAGAGCCCGTCGGCGACGGAATCGGGCGTGGGGAACGGGCTGTTCTTGCCGAATTCGACGGCTTGGGCCAGGCTCGTGTCGACATCCGCCTGGAGCCGATCAAACTCGTCCTGGGTTGCAGCGCCGTCGGCCAGCAGTTTCGACTCCAGCCGCTCGATCGGGTCTTGGGCCTTCCACGCGGTGATTTCCTGGTCGGCGCGATGCTCGCGGATCGCCATGCAGTGCGCCCGATGGCGGTAGGTCTTGCACTCGATGAGCGTGGGCCCGTTGCCGGCCCTGGCCAGCCGCACCGCTTCAGAGGCGGCCTCATACACGGCCAGAACGTCGTTGCCGTCGACGGTCTTGCCCGGCATGCCGTAGGCGGCGGCCCGATCGGCGGCGTTTTCCAGCGGGCAATTCTTGCTCACGTGCGTGGTCGCGGCATAGAAGTTGTTTTCGCAGACGTAGAGGATCGGGTATTTTTCAAGGGCGGCCATGTTGAGCGATTCGTGAAAGCCGCCCTGGCTGAGGGCCCCGTCGCCGAAGAAGCAGACGGTCACTTGGTCGGTGCCCCGGTAGAGTGCGGAGTAGGCGGTGCCCAGGGCGAGCACGAGCCCGCCCCCGACGATGCCGTTACCGCCCATCAACCCGATCTCCGGGTCGAACAGGTGCATGGACCCGCCCCGCCCGTGAGAGCAGCCGGTCTCCTTGCCAAGCAGCTCCGCGACCATCCTGTCGAGGTCCAGGCCTTTGGCGATGGCGTGTCCATGCCCACGGTGGGTGCTGAACACGTAGTCATCCCTGCGCAGGCAGGCCCCGATGCCGGCCGCGACGGCTTCCTGCCCCTCGCAGGAGTGAAGCGCCCCGAGGAAGTCGCCGGCCAGCGACCTTTTTTGAAAAAGTTCTTGCATTTTCAGCTCGAAGCGGCGGATGCGATACATGACCGCGAGCATTTCGAGCATGGTGTTTTTGGAGAGGTTGTTCATCGCGTCGATTCCGTCGGGAAGTGCTACAACACGAAGCCATGTAGGTTATGCTTCAGCAGATCGCCCTGACGTCTGATATGCTGAAGCATAACCTACGTGTTGCGCCCTCAGGCCAAAAACCTCCCTTCGTCCCAACAGCCCAACAGCCCAACGGTCTAACAGCCTACAAAAACTCCCGCTTGGCCCGGGCCAGCACGTCGTCGAGGGCCTTGATCTTCTCGTCGGGCCAGTGGGGAGGTTCGTAGTGGTTGAGGTTTTCCCGCCACAACTGGTTACACTTGTCGAGGATGGCCTTTTCATCGCCCGCCCATCGCGCGGGATCGGGGTTTTCGGTGAGGAACACCGGCGAGGTCCACAGCTCGCGGCAGTGCTTGAGGGTGTGCTCGCTGGCGAGGAAGCCGCGGTCGGCGGCCACGGCGTCGCAGATTTGCGCGATGGGCAGGGTTTCATCGTCGACCGGGAACTCTTCGGCCATGGCGAATTGGGACCTGCGGATTTCCATGTCGAGCATGAATTGGACGAACGAGCCGGTACCGCCGCTGTTGAGCGTTCCCATGCCCGGATAGGGGATCGAAGGGTTGCCCAGCAGTTTGGCGTACCGCCAGAGTCCGTAGAAGTTTTCGGTCACCGCCTGGAGGCCCGGCCGCTTTGCATAGGGGCTGAAGTAGACTTCCACCCAGAGGTGGCCGCCCCACCAGGCGTCGAACAGCTCGCGCACGGCGAGGTTCACCAGCGTGGGCTCCGGGCCGGAGGAGGTGCTGCTAGCGTTTCGCATGTCGGCCACCAGGGCGATGGCCCGGCCGCTCAAGTCGCTCTCCGGGTCCAGCGCGAAGCAGGCCGCCATCCCGCCCAGGATTTCTGCCGCTTCCATCACCGCGGCCCCGGCGATGGTGACCGGCGTCGACACCCCGATCGTGGGCATCGAGGCGACGTGGTAGCGGTGGATCCCCCGGGCTTTCCTCTCGACGATGTCCGCGGCCGAGCGTCGCTCCAGGATCAAGGGCGACGTAATGCACTCGGAGCCGGCCAGGTAGCTCGAATCGCCGGGCCGCTCGGTGACGATCTCGCTGATCTCCTTCAGGTGCTTGATCACCGCCGGGTCGATGGCTTCGATGCCGTCGGCCTTGTCGGTGTGTTTCAATGCCAGCACGAGCGAGTCGATCCGCTCGATCTCCGGGGGGACGTCGTGCCGGTACCAAGTGCTGATGTACCCGATCTCGGGCGTCGCCTGGGCGAACTTCTTTGCCGTGACGAAGATCCCGGTATCTACGGGGACCAGCTTGTGATTGGGATAGTCGTAGTACGTGGTGGGGCCGCAGTCGAATGCCGACATCAGCAGCCTGGACTGCAAGGCCTTTCGGACTTCGTCTTGCTTGTCGTGCCAGATGACGTGATGTGCCCAGTCAATGCCGCAGTTGAGGTGAAGCTCCTGGTCGCGCTGGTCCCGCGCTTGCGTCTTTCTCTGGGCGGCCGACATCTCGGCGATGAGCTTCTCGGGAATCCGGATTCTTCCGCAAAGGGCCTCCCGGCAGCCGGCTCCGAGCATGGCGGAGCGAATCCGCTCATTCTCGACTTTCATTCCGGCTTCCCAGAGAAGTTGATACGTCTTATCCCGCAGCGCTTCACTTGCCGTTGGAGATAACATGACGCTTCCGGCCCCTCTTGATCGAAGCCACTCGAAATTGCCGCCTTTCACCGTGCAGACCTTTGCCAGCGCCCCAGACAATAGCCGATGGCGCCCACCGGCGTCAATCCCCCGAAGCATCGAGACGATAGTGCGATGGTGGGCCACGTCCATCCTCGCTTGGGCGAAGCCGGGTTCGTGTAGCTTTGGCACTTGCGCCGGGGGGATCGGCCTCAGACCGGCTGGTCGCCGACCTCGGCAATCCATCGGCGAACCCACTCCACCACCTCAAGCTCCAGGTCACAGACGGTGCTGCCCAAGAAGATCATGCCCTCGATCCGGCCTTCACGGAGCCAACGGAGCCCCAGTGTGCACTGATGCTTCATCCGCTCCAGGGGCACGGCCGCGCGATTGGGATAATCCCACATGTAGCAGCCCAGGAGCTTGCCATGCTCGGGAGCCAGTTTCTCCAGCCGCTCGAAGTTCTTCTCCAAGTCTCCAAGTCGTTCCGACCACCAGGTCCAGAAGGTGATTTTGTCGCAGTACTGAAGGTGGTCCTGGATGGCGAGCTCCATCTGATGCTGGTACACGACCACGTACAAGTCGCGCTTCCGTCCGTCGATCACCAACTGGTTTCGCAGGTCCTTCAGCTCCTCGGGCGAGAGTGAGCCGGTGCCGTCTTTGTGGAAGAAATCGTCCATGATGAAGCCGGCGATGTTGGGGAAGCGGTGTGCCAACTCCAGGGCGTGTTTCCGCTCGTCTTCGGCAGTCCGCCCCCCTGCTCCGACCAGCGACCAGACCACCCGCTCCAGCGGCCTGAACGAGACGGCGTACTGATCGAACATCTCCAGCGGCGGGATCCCGCCGGACCGGATGAAGAACAGATTGGGGATGCCAAGATAGAAAGCGGACTCAGCCGGGGTCATTCGCGACGGCTTGGGAAGCCCATACTTGTTGTCTCCGCCGGCGAAGACCGACCAGATCCAGAGCCGGTCGCGCACGGTCTTTTCCAGGGAGCTGTCGGCCTGCGCTGCGGCGGTCGCTCGCGCGCTTCCGCCGGCAGCCAGTCCGGCCGCAGCCGCCGCCATCGTCTTGAAGAAGCCCCGCCGGGAGCCGGCCCGAGTTGTTGAACGATCGTTCATTGCTGCTACCTCACGCAAAAAAGGGGCTTGAGCGAACACGACCCATTTCAAGCAACCGTGATTATTGCTGCCTCTTCAATCGGCTGCGATGAAATCCCGCAGCCAGCGGGCTTGTTCCGTGTGCATGTCGATGAGAAACCCGCCAAGGATCGAATAGCCCGACAGTCGCCCTTGCTCGACGTACCCACGGATATCTTTCCAATGTTGCTCGAGCAGGTCCAGGCGTACGGGCCCGACGGGCTTATAGCCAAAATCCCGGAGACGATAGATGAGGTTGATCGGCTTGCCGGGAAAGAGTTCTCCGCATTGGTCGAGATACCGGCTGAGGTTGGGGAAATCCGTTGTTTGGTTGCCCACGCAGAGGTTGACGACGTCCATCAGCGGCTCGAAGCCGGCCCACTTCTCCCGGTCCAGCTCGCGGTCATAGACGACCGTCCAGAGCTTCAGGCCGGGGTTCTCGCTTTTCAAGGCTTCATAAACCGAGGCGTACTGCTCCGGCGTGATGCGCTCGCGCCGGATGATTCCCTGGAGGTCGTCGTCGATCGCCCCGGTAATGTTGGGAAAGCGGCGGGAAAGACGGCTGACCGCCAAGGCCTCTTCGCACTTCGTGCTGATCTTGCCGTCGAGGTAGTGGGCGACGCCGTTCTCGCACCGCCGCACCTTCCACTTCGAGATCTCGCAGAGAACTTCCTCGAAGTCGCGGAGCTTTTCCAGGGCCAACTCCGTGTTCGGGTGGAACATGTAGGCCGTCTTCTTGAGCCCGAACCACTTGGTGCCCTCGCCGGCCCCGAAAATGGACGGGTTGACCCCGCCGTTGAAGCCTTGCCCGTCCCAACACCAGCCCGCCTCGGAAAAGCCGCGGGGCCTTTCACCCTGGCCGTGGGCCTTCCCGCAGAAAGGGCCCGACAACGCGGCGGCGGCCGGGATCGCGGCCATGCCTTTTACGAAGGACCGTCTTGAAATCGATTTCATGGCTCCGGTCTCCCGTGATTTTCATTTCTTCGCCAAAACGATTCGGACGAGCGTTTCTCCGTCGAGTTCCAGGGGCACGTCGAGCGTGCGCCCGGCTTCTACCGCAGCGGGGGACGACTTGCCCGAGGCGACGAGGTACGTCTTGCCTTCCTCCACCGGAAACTCGCCGGAAGTGAGGATGACTCGAACAGGCCCCCGTCCGTTCAGCACGAGTTGGACGCCGCTTGCGTCATATCCCCTCATCAGGAAGTTCACCGGACGCGCGGCCGACAGCTCGACCGAGATCCTTTCCACGACGGCCGATTCCCATTCGCCGAGCCGCAGCTCCGTGCGCACCTCCTCGGCGTCGGCCGTGCTGAAATCTTCGTTCGGCACAAGAATTCCCCGCGCGTCGGAGCGATAAACCCGATGCAGGCGCCGGTCGCCGCGCCAGCCGTAAACGCCGGGGACTTTTGTGACGATCCGCTCCTTGCCCTGGGTCCAACCGGCGTGAAGCTCCT
>JBDRTC010001097.1:0-6610 GCA_043824335.1 Planctomycetota bacterium
CACCCGTTGTCGCCGGGCACGTCGCGCCAGCCCAGGAGGTCGAGCCCCTGCCGGCCAATCTCTTCGGCGACCACTTGCTCGCACCGGCCGCGCGGCTTGGTCTGCCGGGGGAGAAAGAACATGGCAACCCCGTACTCGCCGGGAGAAGGAAGCCCGAACCCCAGACGGTCGGCCTGGTGCGCAAAAAACTCATGGGGGATTTGCATGAGCATGCCCGCGCCGTCGCCGGTCGACTCGTCGGCCCCGGCCGCGCCGCGGTGCATCAGGTTCAAGAGCACCTGCTTACCGTATTCGACGACGGCGTGCTCGGCCCGTCCCGAGACGTTCACCACGGCCCCGATCCCGCACGCGTCGTGCTCCTTTTGCGGGTCGTAAAGCCCGCGCGTCTTTGCAGCGTCGTATCTCACTAAATGCTATCTCGTCGCTCTGTTGAAGTTAAAACCCACGTGCTTCTGGTTGGGTGGCACTGGACGCTTGTCGGCCAGTGTTTCCTGCCAGGACCCCGCAAGAGGCGCCACTGGCTGACAAGCAGCCAGTGCCACCCAACGTCATGTGCCAAAGCCCCCACGCAGCAGCCCCCCACTGCCGAGGCCCCCAGGCGGTGGGCTCGGCCGCCCGATCATTCGATCCCCAGCCGCTTCTGGATTTCTTCCAGCGGCACGCCCTTGGTCTCGGGCATGACGGCGAGCACCCAGACCAATTGCAGAACCATCATCGCGGCGTAGAAGGCGAACGTGTGCCCGCCCGAGATGTCGGCGATCATCGGGAAGGTCCAGGAGATCACCGCGGCCATGAACCAGTGGGTGAAGCTCCCCAGCGCCTGCCCGCGGGCGCGGACCCGGTTGGGAAAGATCTCACTGATGAATACCCAGATCACGGCGCCCTGGCCGAAGGCGTGCGAGGCGATGAACACCAGCAGGCTCGCGAGCACCACGACGCCGCCGGCGGGGGTGAACTCCGTTCCATACGTGTAAAACGCCCAGGCGGTCGTCCCCAGGCTGAGGATGTAGCCGATCGAGCCGACGATCATCAGCCTCCGGCGGCCGAAGTGGTCGATGATCGCCAGCGCCGCCATGGTGAACACCAGGTTCGTTCCGCCGATGGCCACGGCCTGGAGCAAGGCCGAGTCCTCTCCGGCCCCGGCCATCATGAATATGTGCTTCGTGTAGTACATCAGGGCGTTTATGCCCGAGAGCTGATTGAACGCGGCGATGGCCACGGCCAGCAGGATCGGCCGGAGGTACGCCCTCTGAAAGAGCGGCTCCCTCAAGCCGTGTCGCGATTGGCCGAGCGAGGCCTGAATCTCCTCGATCTCCGCCTCGACGCTCTCGCAGTCGGTACCCAGCTTGTCGAACACCCCCCGGGCTTCTTCGGTGCGGTCCTGCGACACGAGCCAGCGAGGGCTCCGGGGCGTCAGGAACAGCAGAAAGAAGAACGCCACCGCCGGAAACGCCTCGACGCCGAACATCCACCGCCACTCGATCGCCCCGAGTTCGAATCGAGCGATGAGGAAGTTGGAGAAAAACACCAACAGGATGCCGAAGACGATGTTGAACTGGGTGACGGCCACCAGGCGTCCGCGATACCTGGCCGGCGAGATCTCGGCGATGTACATTGGCGAAACCACCGACGCCCCGCCCACGCCGATCCCGCCAATGAAGCGGAACGCGACGAACGACCACCAGTCCCAGGCCAACGCGCTTCCGACCGCGGAAACGAAGTAGAGGACGGCGATCAGCACAAGCGTCGTGCGGCGTCCCCAGGCGTCTGCCGGCCGCCCCGCGGCGATCGCGCCGGCGATTGTTCCGATCAGGGCGGCGGCCACCGTGAACCCGAGCCAGAACTTGCTGAGCCCGAAGACCGACGTCAGCGAATCGGTCGTCCCCGAGATCACGGCGGTATCGAACCCGAACAGCAGCCCGCCCAGGGCCGCGATGATCGTGGCGCTGATCAAAGTTGGTCTCACGGCTCGCTCCTTTTCCGTCCGAATGTAGTCCATCTGTGAGAAGGAAAAAAGGGAAAGGGGGAAAAATGGAAAGAAAGAAACCGGGCGGCCTGTTCCCCTTTTTCCCCGTTTCCCCTTCTTAACCTCGGTCCCAAGCTCTGGCTTGGAACCGCACCTCCGCCAGCTTGCGTCTCACGGACTCACCCAAGGGGGCAAAGCAAGGCTGCGACGAGGGAGTGTTCCCAAGCGGAGCTTGGGAACAAGGTACGCGGTTTGTTCTTCATATGGCTGAAGGACTGCAAGTTTAGTAGTCAAGTACCTCGCGCGCGGCCTGGCAGATGCGCGGTTCGTCCGGGCGGCAGGCGTTCTCCAGCACCGGGGCAAACGGCGGGGGTACGTCTGCTGAGGCGACGCGACGGACCGGCGCCATCAGGCAGTCGCCGAAATGCATCATTAAAGCACTACCCTTTCCCGCAACAGCCCAATAGCTCAATACGCTCCAACACGGCATCACAGACGGCGCGGCGAACGACGACCATCAGATCCTCCCCGCCGCCGTAGCCCAGCAGCCGGTGGGGGTCCTCGCAATCGCGACCAAGCGCCTCTCGAAGCGCCGCGACGGCGCGCTGCTTCAGGTACGTGCCGTAGTTCACTTTCGCCACGCCCGCCGAGACTGCCTTCGCAAGCGCGTCGGCCGCGATCCCTGACCCGCCGTGGAGGACCAGCGGAACGGAAACGCTTCTGCCGAGCGCCGAGAGCAGCTCGAAGTCGAGCCCCTGCTCCCCTCGGACTTTCTTGTGGACGTTCCCCACACTGACCGCCAGCAGGTCGACGCCGCTTTGCCCGACGAACTCGGCGGCCGCGCGAGGATCGGTCGGCGAGCCGCCCTCGTCCCGCTCCAGCCCGTCGGGCAGCTCGCCCAGCTCGGCTTCCACGGCGACGCCCCGCTCGTGGGCGTATCGGACGATCTCGATCACGCGCCCCAGATACGCCTCGTAACCTTCCCCGTGGTCGATCGGCATCACGAGATTGAAGCCCGAGGCGATGGCGAGCCGGATCCAGTCGTCCCGGCCGCACTCGTTGAAGATCAGCCCGCAGGGCACCGACGCCGATTCCGCCGCGGCCCTTCCCAAGGCGCCGTACCAGGACAACCGCTCGGCCGCCGCCCGGGCCGTGTGGCTCAAAAAGTCTCCGTTGAAGCCGACGATGATCGGGGAGCGGGTCTCTTCAGCCGCGTCGACCACGCCCTCAAGCGACTCCAGGTTCCAGCTCTCGAAATACCCGACGGCGTAACCGCCGCCGACGGCCCGCTCGATCATCGTCACCGCGGATTCAAGGGGCATTTTGCGGCTGGGCCTCGCGTGGCTGTGGTTTTGCGATCAGGACCGTCACCCCGGCCTTTTCCAGCGACGAAAGGGTCTCGTCGTCGGCCGAATCGGTAATGACGCAGTGAATCTGAGCGATGTCGAGCACCTTCGACAGGGCCCGCTGGCCGAATTTCGAGTGATCGGCCAAGAGAACGACCTTGCGGCTCCGCGCGGCCATGATCTGCTTGATCCGAAAGAGGCCGACCGACGACTCGTAGGTGCCTTCGGTGGGCAAGAGACCCTTGGTCGAAATATAGGCACTGTCCACGTGGTACTGGGCCATCTGCGCCTCGCTGGTCGGTCCCGAGACGCAATGGGTTTCCGGATCGTATTGCCCACCCAGCATCAGAACCGTGTTGCCCTTGTTCCGCCCGACTTCCTGGCTGACCAGAAGCGAGTTGGTCACGACGGTCAGCCGCTTGTCGGCCTTTGCCAAAATCCTGGCCAGCTCCAAGCAGGTGGAGCTGCCGTCGACCGAGAGGCTTTCTTCCGGCTCGATACCCTCGAAGGCCTTTTGGGCAATCGCCCGTTTCTCGCGAAGGTTGCTCGATATCCGCGCCAGAAAGGAGGACTCGTAGAAATCAGCGGGCGCGTTGGCCTTCTGGGCCCCGCCCAGCGTCTTGATCAGACGCCCCTCTTGCGCGAGCCGGTCGACGTCGCGCCGGACGGTCATCTCCGACACTTCCAGGAGCGGCTGAAGCGCCCGATACGTAGCCGCCCCCTTCTCATCCAAATACGCAAGGACGCGTTCGGCACGGTCCGCTCTGCTCAAGGTCGCGCCTCTTGATCGACTCGCTAAACGGTGAATCCACGCCGGGAGTGATGAGAATACGCGGTCATATGTTAAATGTCAACATATCGGTGTTATGAAATCTCAACCTCTCTCGCCTCACCTCGCCGCCCCCCTCGTGACGATGCTTTGCGTCGTCACGGACGCTTCGATGCTTTGCGTCGAGCTCTCGACGTAACCCATTTTATAACCTGAGGTTATCAATAGCCGACGTAAAGCGTCGCGGCGTGCGTTCCCACGCGGAAGCGTGGGAACGAGCGTGAATCCCCCCGGCGAGGTCGGGGAGACCGGCGCCGAGCTGCGTTACCAGGGGTCGGTGCACCTCACAGCGTCCAGCCTTCGCGGTACTGGGTGCGGACGTACTGGTTGGCGTCTGCGACGTTGGTGACCTGGAGGTTCTCGGCGTCCCAGTGGATCCGGGTGTCGACGCGTTGGGCGATGTTGCCCAGGCAGCAGGCCTCGGCCAGCGGACCGGAGTAGGAGAAATCGGCGCCGGCCGGCTCGCCCGACTTGCACGCCCGAACCCAATCCAACTCGTGCGAGTCGGGTACCCGGGGAATCGTCTTCTCGGGAAGGACGGCTTTTTGCATCTTTTCCTCGGGGATGATCCGTGGGCTCTGGCCGTAGACGCCGGCCATTATCGTTCCCTCGGTCCCCTTGAAGAGCATGCCTCCCTCGGCGGGCATCTGGCGCCCGTCCTCCAGGTCGGCCGGGCGCGGCGGCCGCGTTCCCTCGTACCAGGTCAGCGTCACCGGCGGCATGGCGTCGCGCGCCGGAAACTCGTAGGTGACGATCGCCGAGAGCGGGTGCACCTCCGGCGTGTTGCCGCAGGTGGTGGCGTCGATGCTGGTCGGGGCCGGCAACTTCAGGGCCGAGAAGATCGGGTCGAACGTGTGGGCGCCCCGGTCGCCCATCATCCCGGAGCCAAAGTCCCACCAGCACCGCCACGTGGCCGGGTGATAGGCCCGATGGTACGGGCGCATGGACGCCGGACCGATCCAGAGGTCCCAATTCATTCCCTCGGGGATCGGCGGCGTTTCCTTCGGCCGCTGGGACCAACTCGAGCTCCACCCGGCGTGCCCCCAGGGATAGTAGGTCAGGCTGCACCAGGCGTCGACCTCGCGGACCTCGCCGATCAGTCCCCCCCAAATCCACTCGCAGATCTGGCGCAAACCCTCGCCGGAATGGCCCTGGACGCCCATCTGCGTGGCAACCTTCGCCTCCTTGGCGGCCTGGGCCAACATGCGGGCCTCGTAGACGTCGTGCGTCAGCGGCTTCTGGCAGTAGACGTGCTTCCCGGAGCGGATCGCCGCCATCGAAATCACCGCGTGCGTGTGGTCGGGCGTGGCGATCACCACGCCGTCGATGTCCGTTTGGGCGTCGAGCATCTCGCGGTAGTCGGTGAAGAACTTGGCGTTCGGGTAGCGCTTGACGGTCCCGGCGGCGTGGTTGGGGTCGACGTCGCAGAGGGCGACGATGTTCTCCGACTCGAGGTTCCTCAGGTTGCCGGCGCCCATGCCGCCGATACCGATCCCGGCGACGTTCATCTTCTCGCTGGGCGGAATCTGCCGCGGCCCGCCCAGCACGTGCCGGGGGACAAGGCTCATCGTGGCGGCCGCCCCGGCGGCCAGCGTGGTCTTCTTCAGAAAATCGCGACGCGTCGTGCTCCCGCTCATGCCTGTTTCCCCCGAATTGGATCAGATCATCGGTTCTTCACCCTCGTCACCCACCCATGTTCAACCGGGCACAGCGTAAAGTCAAGCTCCACGGCCGGCGTTTTCTTGACGGCCCAACCTGGGAGGATAGACTGGGCTGGGTTGAGAGATGTCTGCACGGTGAAAAGAGATCGCCTTTGAGTGGCACCCAGCGGTAGGCCGGAACAAGCTCTGCGCAGTTCCGGCATTCGTTTGCCGCAATTCCGCCGGAACTGCGCAAAGCTTGTTCCGGCCTACGACTACGACTCAGCAAACGCACAACCCCTTACTCTGCAAGCGGTTCGGACAGAAATGCGGGAAGGGCTCAAGAGCGTCATCGTGGTGCCAGACGCACGATTCGCCGGTCGGCATTCAGACGCCCCCCATTTCCGCCCCTGGCGAGAGCGCGTTATCGTGTATCGCCGAGGCACGAGTAAACCGGCTGATTGGGGGAAGCAACAAGACGCAAATGCTGGTCACCGCGTGGTTAGACGTGGTAAACTGCCAGCTTGAGCGAGCGCGCTATTGTGCAAGGACGCCTCGAGTTTGCCGACCCCGCGCGCCAAAGAATCACATAGTCAGACACGAGACAACGGGTCCGGCGACTGAGGTAGCCTGATGGAAAGGTAGCCGCGAGCCCCTCTTTCCGGGGAGGTCGGACATTGAGACTCCACGAATCCGCCGAGGACCGGTCCACCGGTCCTGCCTGGGTCACGGTCTACTGCCTCGTTCTCGACATGGTAGGCGGGACGAGGTTCGGCCTAGGTCTCTCGCAGGACAAGTACCGTGAGTGGACCCTCTCGCTACCGAAGCA
>JBDRTC010001098.1:0-7886 GCA_043824335.1 Planctomycetota bacterium
AACGACGGTTGGGTAAAGGCAGGCAGCAGACACTGCAAAACTGGATCGAGAGAGGGTATGCTCGTAAACATGGACGGGGACCTCCTTGTTCTTTGCGCGCGTCTCCGACGCTTGTAACCACGCAAAGTCTACAAGGACCCCCGTCCTCTCTGCATCATCAAAATCCATTAGAAAATCTGCGAAAGTTCAGATATACGAAGGCGAGTATAACCTCTGGCACGCGATGCCACTCAAGCCACGCCAGCACCCGCCCGTTCAGCCCGACCGAGTCGCCTGGCCCGGTACGGGGAAGGATCGGAAAGTCCCCGAGCGGGGCGCGCTTTACAGTGCCGACGTTTATCAGGGCGTTCCGGGTATTCCACGTGGCATGATCAAGTACCTGCGCGTGCTCGCAATGGACCCCAAGACCTACACCACTTGGGCCAAGACCTACAACCATTCCGGCCCGGCGATCACGCACATCCAGGAGGATGGCGTCAAATGGATCCTGGGCACCGTGCCGGTGGAGGAGGACGGCTCGGTCCATTTCAAGGTTCCCCCGGGCAAGGCACTCCACTTTCAGGTCCTCGACGAACACTATCGGGCCCTGCAAACGATGCGGACCTTCACGGGCGTGATGCCCGGCGAGCAACGCGGCTGTGTGGGTTGTCACGAGTCGCACGCGGCCGCACCTCCCAAGAAGCGCGGCATCGCTCTAGGCCGGCCGCCGGCGGAGTTGACGCCGCCGCCGTGGGGAAACCAGAGTATTGGGTATGAGCGGCTCGTTCAACCGGTGCTGGACCGTTACTGTGGCGAGTGTCATCAGGGCGACGGCGAGGCCCGAGCAGATCTCGATCTGACGTTCCGCCCCGGACACCTGATGTTCAATGAGCCGTATCTGACGCTTGTCGGCCCGCGAGACCGGCATGACGTCGGCATTGCCGGGGCCATCAAAGTCGAGGCTTACGACATCAACGATCCGAAAAGTCTGGCGACGCTTCCGCCGCTGACCACTCTCTCATACAACAGCAGACTCATCAACCTGATTATGAGCGGAGAGCACTACGATGTGGCGTTGGACCCGGTAAGCCTTCACCAATTGATCGGATGGGTGGATGCCAATTGCCCGTACCGCGGCGATCCCAAAGTGCGTCAGGTGCCCGATCCGTACTTTCCCGGCATCGAGTGGCTCCCCGTCCGGCCAAGGGTCAGCACCGCGCCCGTCGTTTTGCGCCCTTGAGTCTGTTTGACGCGCTGGGGCAAAGATCCCTCGCAATTCGCGAGTCCTTGTCGGAGAGCGTGTCTTCTGGCGAACAGCTCCTTCGGTACGAAGTGCCAGTCCGTGAGGTGGACAATGCGATGCGTGAGCCGGTCCTCGGGTTTGTGGATGCTCACCTTGGCCACGCCGGGGAGCCGGCGCAGGAGGTCGGGTACAAGCGTGTCTAGGTCATCGACCGGGCCGTTCACGGTGGGTCGGTAGGAGTCCATGGCGCGGGCGGATGCTTCTCTCGTCTCCTGGACGAGCTGCCTGAGCCGCTGGATTCGCTGTTTCACGTCCGGGCTGTCGAGGGCGTCGGTCGGGTTTTCGCTCTTGGCCTGCAGGTCTTGCTGGGGCTCGGCTGCGTGGACGGGTGCCGCTGCGCAGGCGATGAGTAGGGTGAGGTGCAAGGCGATGCCGGGTTTCATCGGGGGCTCCAGCCAGCGTGGATTCAGGGGATCGCTCCGATTCTCCCCGTGTGACGGGTGACCGGTCAAGCTGGAGCAGGCGATGGGCCCGGGCGCGTTCCCGGGGCCTGGCTGCCGCCGGGTTGAGACGTTCCCATTCATGGCTCTCGCCACAAGAGCGTCTCCGAAGATGCGAGACCGAGGATCCCCGAAGCCGCCCCCCCCGCACAGAGGGGGCCGCGTCTCTGGAGCCCGGGCTGAAAGGGTGTGCGATAAAGCTGCTGCCCCCACGGCTTCTCGGCGTTTTGAATGACGGCATGGCCTTATCGGACTGGCTCGCCCCTGAAGAGCAGCCTCGTGGCTCGCTGCGGGGTGGGTCCGAGGTAAGGAAGGTATTCCGAGACTCGTTCAGCACAATCGTGCAGAAATTCGCCTTGCGCCGCGGGCCTTCCCATCGACAATACTGCAGAACCGCGGTCATTGGCAGGTGTTTGAGAATGACGGATTGGGAAGCGGTCGTAAGCCAGCACGTGGGAGTGGTGCGGAGGACGGTCTACCGCCGCGTTATCACGGCTTGCGCAGGGAGAATTTCTGGGCCCGTTTACCCTGGATGTCGCCCAGGTAGATGCTGCCCTTCGAGTCGATTGCGATCGAGTGGACCCAATCGACCTCGCCCGGGTTGCCGGGAGCTGCCGCGGTCTGCCGAAGCGACACTCGCAAAAGGGCTTTGCCGTCAGGGCTCAGCTTGATTAGCAACTGGTCCGGGGGCGGTGTGATGACCCAGTCATCGCCGCTCGGCTGCCTCACGCCCGACGAGCCGCAGACCCAAATCTCGTCGTTCTTCGTCACGGCGAATCCCCACGGCATGATCAGATCGTCCCACACGGCCAGCAATTCGCCCTTGGTGTCGAAAACCTGGATTCGGGCGTTGTTACGGTCGGCCACGTAAAGCCGGCCTTGGGAGTCAATCGCGATCGCGTGCGGCAGGGCGAATTGTCCCGGTCCGGTTCCCTCTTCGCCCCACGCTTTGACGAAGCGGCCCTGCTTGTCGAAGTGGACCACACGCCGGTTGCCGTAGCCGTCGGAGATGAACACGTCCCCGATTGGAAGAAACGCCATGTCGGTTGGGCCGTTGAAATGGCTGTCATCACAGCCCGCACGATCAGCCTCACCGAGTGTCAGAAGGAGCTTCCCCTCCGGGTTGTACTTCTGGACGACGTGGCTACGGAAGTCGGCCAGCCACACGTTCCCGTCCGGATCGAGCTTGATGTGATGGGTTCCCTTGGGATTGGCTGTGGACCATGATCGGGCCAGGGTTCCGTCCGTTCGGTAGACCTGCACGGTCGGATCGCTGCGGTTGAAGAGGTAGACTTGGTCCTGGGCATCCACGGTGATCCCGGACATTGCGCCCCAGGTGAACGATGCCGGCTTCCGCGGCCAATCGGAATCGACCACGCAGCGCACTTGTCCGGCGGGCGATTCGCCAAGCGTCTGCGCGCCGGCGTTATGGAGCAGGACAGACATCAGGAACACGGCGACGCAAAGGCAGCGGTGAGTGGTCATCGATGGAACTCCTTCAGGTTGGCACGATTTGGCATGGCTCATAGACATTTGAT
Organism: Planctomycetota bacterium; assembly: GCA_043824335.1. Lineage (GTDB taxonomy): Bacteria > Planctomycetota > Planctomycetia > Pirellulales > Thermoguttaceae > JBDRTC01. Next base: position 3,261 of record JBDRTC010001098.1, read on the forward strand.
GATAGTTTCTCAGAAACATGTTCGGCACCTGGACCTCTCTGTTCCGTACGGACAAGTTCACACCTTCCACGGCTCTCGCATCGGGCGCGAGAGCATCCGGTTGACCTCTTCGTCGTCCGGACTCCGCTCGGCCACCGGGTCCCAGCGGAACTTGCGTTTCAGAATCTGGGCGATGTTTCCCAGAATGCACAGGCTAGCGGTACTATGGCCGACTTCCACGGGCTCGATCGGATCCTGCCGGCTCTTGACAGCGTCGAGGAAGTTGCGGACGTGATCCGCGTCGATGTGTTTCCGGACATTCTCGTGGCGAGCCGGATTGCTCCGCGGCAAGTGGATCTCGTTCGGTCCGATCCCCGAGTCCTTGAGGTTCTCGGGGAACGTCTTCAGGCGCCCGCCGAGGGTGATCTCCAGCCGGCCTTCGGTGCCTTCGAACTTGGTCCCCGCACTCTTGCCCGTCTCGCAGATCAGCTCGATGCCGTCGGCGTAGCGGGCCCGGAAGGCCGTTTTCGTGGCTGCGGTGAACAGGCTCCCCTCGGGCGGGAACTCGGAGCCGTTGTCTTCGAACTCGACCGGCGTGGTGCGATCGGTATTCAAGGCCCACTGGGCGATGTCGTTGGTGTGGGCGCCGAAATTGGTCGTTTGCCCATTGGAATAGTCGAGAATGTATCGCCAGCGGTGGAAGCAGCGCTCGACGTGATAGGGCGCCTTGGGTGCCGGACCAAGCCAGAAGTCGTAGTCGAAACCCTCGGGGACGGGCATGGGCTGCCAGCCGGGTCCGGGCCCCTCAAAGCTGTTGGCGTCGACCCAGGCGCGGACGAGGCGGATTTCGCCCAGACGTCCGTTGCGCACCAGTTCGCACGCCCGCCGTACCGTCGGACTGGAGCGGAACTGACCACCCGTCTGGAAGATGCGTTTGTATTTGCGCACCGCCTCGACCATCTGCCGGCCTTGGTAGATGGTCAGAGCCAGGGGCTTCTCGCAATAGACGTCCTTGCCCGCTTGCATGGCCGCAATCGCGATCAACGCATGCCAATGATCGGGCACGACGATTGCGACGGCGTCGATATCCGGCCGATCCAAGAGTTCACGAAAATCAACGTAGGCGTCGCAGCCCTGGAACTGGCCGCTGCCAGTCTGTTGGGCGTAATGCTCGTTGACCCACTGCCTCGCGGTTTCCCGACCAAGGACCTGGTCGGGATAGTAGTAGCCGACGCCGCGCCGATTCACGTCGCAGACGGCCAGCATTTGGACGTCGTCGTGCACCAGAAACGATGGCACAATCCGCTGGCTCTGGTGCCCGCAACCGATTAGGCCCACATTGATCCGATTGTTCGGCGCACCGGCCCCCAGCACGCTCGAAGGCACCAGGGAAGGAACATTGAAGGCACTTGTGGCCACCCCCAACGTCTTCAAGAAGCGGCGGCGGGTGGTCAAGCCGCGTTGTGGTATCGTGCTGTCAAAGGCACGCATGGTAGTCTCCCTTAGAGTTTTCGGGCGATCATGGCTTCGAGGACGGCGCGGAGGCCGGCCGTGTGACGTTGTCGGTAGTCCTTCAGCAGCGGGCGATCGGTTCGATCAACAACGCATTTCTCCCGAGCCTCGGTCTCGCGCGAAGAGATTTCCAGATCAAATGCCGGTACGTGCAATTCGCGGTAGCACCATGCCGGCAGGCTGCCCGCTGAGGCACCGAAGCGAAAGACGCTGTCGGCCGGATGCGAGCGATCCATACCAAGGCAGTACGCAGCAGCAAAACCCAAACACTTCTTCATGTAGGCGTCGTCTTTCGCGGCGCACTTCGGACCGAGACAATGCGCGCCACAAATGCTGGCGAGGCAATGAAACGAGTAGACCGCTTCGACAGAATTGGCGCAAAGGAACTCCATCACCGCGCGCGTCTCTGGTTCACTGGCTGGGGCCGGCCCGCGGTAGGTCATGGAGTCGGGGTCGGATGTGTCCAATCCGTACGTATAGTCCACGGTTTCCCAGTCGACGGGATAGTTGCGATTCAGATCGACGCCGTTGGCGCTCGTGCGCAGATACCACGGTACCCCCTCAGCGAGCCTGCGACGTTCGTCGAGGTTCACTGCGGCGATGGCCGCGATGGAGACCTGAGCGAGCAGTTCTTTGTTATCCGCAAGGATGCGTTCGAAAGCTGGAATCATCAGTTCGGGGCCGGATTCGCCGGCGTGGATGGCACCGACGAAGGCGACGCAACGGCTCCCCTTTCCAAGCCGAATGCCGCGCAACGTCTGGCCGCGAACCGTCTGGCCGATGGTGTTCACCATGACCAGATCGGGGTGGCTTCTCTGGAAGGCAGCAGTGGCCTGTTCGATCTTCTCCGGCGTCCACCAGATTTCAGGGTCGCGGACTTTGACGGCCGCCGGACCGGTTGGTTCTCCGTCGGCAGGAGCCATCCAATAGGCATAGGTCGAGCCCATCTCCGCCGTACTGTCGACATAGGTGAATTTCCGGTTATTGGCCGCCTTCAGCGGTTCCTGGAAGATCAAGTCGGCATCGTGATAGGAAAGGCCGTCGAAGTACTCCGCGTAGTCTTGGCCGAAGGTGAAGGCGGGTTCTTCGCACCGGTAGACCCGTATGGTCCGGAAACGCTCTTGACCAGTCTTGCTCTGGAATGCGGGCGTGGATTTGTAGACGCTCAGATGGACCTCGCCATCCAGCGCCTTCGCGCGAAGAAGGGTCAAGTCCTTGCGGGCCGATGCTTCAGTAATCGCTGAAGTCGTCGCGCATCGCGCGCTGGCTGTTCCAACTGCAAGTGCAGCGGCGGGTCCACATTCTTGAAGGAATTCCCGACGAGATCGCTTTCGAATCATGCGTTGTTCACTTTCGGGTTGTTTCCCGCTTCGTGTGAGCCACGGCATTCACAGAGTCCAGCCCTCGCGATAGTCACGCTTGACGTACTGTTCCGCTTCGACGCAGTTCGTGGCTTTCAGGTTCACGGGATCCCATTCGAACCTCCGGCCCAACCGATAGGCGACGTTGCCCAGCCCGATGCAAGCGATGTCGAGCTTTTCGTTGGGCGACCTGTCCGCGGCCGTCATACCGCTGCCGGAAAGCAGAACTCCGATGCCCGCAAGGCTCGTGTTTCGCAACAGTTCACGACGGTCCAGTGGTCTCGACATGGAATGCTCCGGTTAGAGTTTAAGGCTTCGCGCGCTTCCGCCATTTGGCCATGTGTGCCAGCGTCGGAGTCAGAAACGGCATGCTCCGGATGTTCGGCGAGATGTGGTCGAATATCTCCTCTGTCACGCGAGCCATGTCTTCATCGCCCGTGAACTCGTAGAGGTAGCTGGTCGCCGTCATGGCTTTCCCGTTGTAGCTGTAGCCACGCTTGCAGCTTGGCGCCTGCTTGTACCAGAAACGCCCCGGCGGGCCCATGGGTTCGGTGACGATCCACTCCGACAGGCCGCGAAGCGAGCGTAGCGTCCTGGGGTCGCCGGTTACTTCGTAAAGCCTTGCCACGCCGTGGGCGACGATTCCGTGCATAAACGTCGTGCCGCCCTCGTAGCTCGGCTGCTCGCTGATAGGGACGCTGATGACGCCGCGGACGGGATCCTGCCATCGGTTGATCCAGTCCTGCACGCGCTGGGCGGCATCCAAGTATCGCCGATCCCCGGTCGCTCGGTAGATTGACGTCAGCGCCGTGAGCGTCCAACCCTGCCCTCGCTCCTGGCCGCCCGCACCGAACTGGAACGCGTCGACCTTGCGGACATACCAGTCTCCCATGCGAACAACCGCCTCGCCCGCCAGCGGGTCGCCGGTCAACAGCCAATAGTCGATCAATCCCTCGATCCACGAATGCCCGGTGCTGGCCGAGGCGTATGTGTGGTCGGCGACCCAACCCTCGGACACAAAGTGGCGATTGTTGTGGTGGATCGGGCCGCCAACTTCGCCGGGACGGCTGCCAGACGCGGCGATGCAGTCGACGTCCCGGTAGTGTCGAGCCGCCTGCTCGCCGAGTTCCCACCACCGCGGGTCGCCGGAGCGGACATACTGTATGAGCATGCCGTGCGTCCGGTCGTCCTCCTGATTGCTCCAGAAGGTGTAGGTTGGTCCATAGCCCCACTCGAACGTGTCGTCGCCGAAGTTCTCCATCCCGTACTGCTTTCGGTCTCGCCGGCGTTTCATGAAGACGCCGTACGCCCTGTCGACGGCCTTCTCGTACCGGGGGAAGTTCTGCGGGTCCGTGGGATGAAACGCACAGAACGCACGAGTCTTGGCCACGTACGCCGGATCGGCCCACGCCCGCAACGGATTCAGACCGGCGGCGAACTGCTCCTCGACGGGACGCCGGTCGCCCTCTCCAAACGACAGCCACAGCTCGTGGCTGATGCTCTCGCCCATGTTCAGGCGGAAGACGCCGGGACGGCCCATGGCCTGCGGATAGCCGACGCCGCCGATGGTTCGGCCGGGCACCTCGGGAGGCTTCTTGGCCACGTCGGGGATATCGTCGTCGGTCAGGGGCGCCGGGACCAAATCGATCGTCAATCCACCATCGATGCGCATCCGTTTAGGATACATCTGCCATGCGTACCGCAGGCCGACTTTCAGCGGCGTCGCTCCGTCGAGGACCGTCCAGCCCGTCATCCGCCCGGGCGCACGCGACAG
>JBDRTC010001099.1:0-5825 GCA_043824335.1 Planctomycetota bacterium
GCCCCGTCGTGGACGATCCTCCTTGGGGCGGGCCTCGTTGACCGTGACCCGTCGCCCCGCGATCTCGGAGAGATTGACCTTCTCGATCGCTTCCTTCGCCTCGTCGTCGTTTGGCATCTCGACGAAGGCGAAACCGCGCGACCGGCCCGTGGCCCGGTCGGCGATAATGTTCACCTCAGCGACTTCGCCGAACGCCGCAAACGCCTGCCTGATGTCGTCTTCGGTCGCCTGGTATGACAGGTTCCCCACATAGATATTGGTCACGATCCAATCCCTTCCACGCTAGCTGACGGAAACGCCAAAACCCCGGAAGATCGTCAACCACACTTGCGGAAAGGGGCCGGACCCCGAAAGCAGGGGGGGTTGTTGACCTGCCACATGGCCATGATTATGCCGAATCCTCCACGGTGTGTCAATTGGCAGCAGTCCCGAGGCCAATTATACTCGAATCTGAGTTTGGCATTCTTCGTCGTCGGTCCTCTCGAGGCTTGATCTTTCCCCCTGGACCGCCCTGATCGCCCCAAGCATCGGTACGTGATGAAGTTTCCGTGGAAATTGGTCTTGGTGCTTGCCGTGCTGGTCGCGGCGGGTGGTGTGGCATACCCTTATGCGAGGAGCTATTGGAAGGCGCGCAACGCCCCCAAGTTCCGCACAGCCGAGGTCGCCCGCGGGGAAATCGTCTCGGTGGTCAACGCGACGGGCACCGTGCAGCCAAGGCTCCGCGTGCAGATCGGCTCGTTTGTCTCCGGACCGATCGTCAGGCTGAACGTCGATTTCAACGACGAGGTCCGAAAAGTGGACCCCGACGGCGACATGCCGGAGGAGGAAAGAGAAAAATACCTCTTGGCCGAAGTCGACCCGCGGCTCTACAAAGCCAACGTGACTCGCGACAGAGCGGCCTGCGCAAGGACCGAGGCCGAACTAAAGCGAATCAAGGCCCTGCTCTCGCAAGCGGATAACGACTACCAGCGGGCGCTGGCCCTCAAGAAGGAGAACGAGGACTACATTTCCCAAAAAGAGATCGACCAGTACCGATACAACTTCGAAGCCATGGAGGCCGAGATCGAAGTGGCCAAGGCGACCCTCGAACAGGCCCAGGCAAACCTGGAAAACGCGGAAGCGAACCTCGGCTACACCAAGATCTACTCGCCGGTCGACGGGATCGTGATCGATCGGAAGATCGACGAGGGCCAAACGCTGGCCGCCCAGTTCCAGGCGCCGGAGTTGTTCATCGTGGCGCCCGACATGGACAAGGAGATGTACGTTTACGCCTCGGTCGACGAGGCCGACATCGGCTTGATCCGCAAGGCCAAGGAAAACGAGTACCCCGTCTTCTTCACCGTCGACGCCTACGCCGACGACCTCTTTGAAGGCTGCATCTTCCAGATCCGCAAAAACCCCGCGACCACGCAAAACGTGGTCACCTACCCCGTGGTGGTCACCACGTCCAATCCGGAAATGAAGCTTCTGCCGGGCATGACCGCCAACCTTTCGTTTCAGATCGAAAAGTGCCAGGACGTCGTCAAGGTCCCCAACGCCGCGCTCCGCTTCTACCCCAAGAAGGAGCACGTTCGCCAGGAAGACCAGAAGATCCTGGAGGGCACCGACGAAGAAGAAAAGAACGAAGACGACGAGGACTCCGGCGACCTGCGCTCCGCCATCGAGCGGATCCTCGCCCGCAAGGAGCGCACCCGGCGACACGTCTGGGTCCAGGAGGGAGAGCGATTGAAGGCGGTCGAGATCACCACGGGCTTGAGCGACTCCAAGTTCACCGAGCTTGCCTCCGGCGACCTCAAGGAAGGGCAAGAGTTGGTCACGGGGCTGAAGAAGGAGTAGTTTCGCTGGGAAACAGGAGACAACCGGCGTGAACCTGCTTTTGACCATCCGCGTCGCGCTTCGGGCGCTCCGCAAGAACAAGATGCGGGCCGGCCTCACGGTGCTGGGGATCGTCATCGGCGTGGCCGCCGTGACCACGATGGTCTCCATCGGACAAAGCGCCACCGCCCTGGTCCAGGGCGAGCTGCAAGGCTTGGGAACCAACGTCATCGTCATCTTCCCCGGCAGCAAGCGCGGACACGGCGTTCACTACGGACGCGGAAGCATCCCCACCCTGACCGCCGAGGATTCTTACGCCATGGTCCGCGAGTGCCCCGCGGTGCTGGCGGCCACCCCGCTCGTGGGCGCCGGCGGGCAGATCATCTACGGCAACTCGAACTGGAGTCCGAAAGAGATGTTCGGCGTGGGGCTCGATTACCTCACCGTCCGCAACTGGGGGCTTCGCCACGGCGGCTTCTTCACCGACCGCGACATCTCCTCGGCCGCCAAAGTCTGCGTCATCGGCCAGACCCTCGTGGAAAAGCTGTTCCAGACGACCAACCCCCTGGGAGAGACGATTCGCATCCGGAATATTCCCTTCCGAATCATCGGGATTCTCGAAGCCAAAGGGGCGAACATGGTCGGCGACGATCAAGACAACGTCCTCCTGGCGCCCTACACGACGATCCGAAAACGCCTGCGGGGCTCGAATTTCGACAACGTCGACGTCATCCTCGCCTCCGCCCGATCCGTCAGCCAGATGGCCGAAGCCGAGCATGAGATCAAGCAGCTCTTGTTCGAGAGGCACCAGATCCGCCTTGGCGACCCGGCCGATTTCGAGGTGCAAAACACGACCGAGATCGCCAAGATGCTCGGCATCATCACGGGCACGATGACGGCGCTTTTGGCCTCGATCGCCGGCATATCGCTCTTGGTCGGCGGCGTGGGCATCATGAACATCATGCTCGTTTCCGTCACCGAGCGCACGCGGGAGATCGGCATCCGCATGGCCGTCGGCGCGCGGGGGCGGGATATCCTCCGGCAATTCCTGGTCGAAGCCGTTCTGCTGTCGACCCTCGGTGGAATCGTGGGCCTGGGGCTGGGGGTCGGGGCCTCGGCCGGGGTCACCATGCTCATCAACTCGATGACCAGCGGGAGCGAGTGGCCGATCGTCGTCTCCTTCAAAGCGGCGGCGATCGCGGTCCTGTTTGCCGCCGGCGTGGGCGTGTTTTTCGGCTATTATCCCGCCCGGCGGGCCAGCCGACTCGATCCGATCGACGCCCTCCGTTACGAGTGATCGGCCGAAAGGGCACTCCGCGCCTTAGGGTGAATCCTGCTCTTCGGTGGGTGGCACTGGCGTCTCGCCAGTGCTTGGGCCCTGCCACTGGCGAGACGCCAGTGCCACCCGACCGTTACGAATGATCGGGCAGGAGAGCAGGCCTGCTCTTAGTAGTTCGTGCCACCCAACTCACAAGTTCAAGAGTCATGAGGTGCTAGGGCGAATCCTGCCCTTGGGGGGCCGGGGGGAGAATCTCTTCCGGCTCCCTTCCCTGGACAAGCATAGGAAGGCGCTCCATGCCGGGGACCGGTTGGGTCAAACGCTCCGGCACGGCGTTGGGCACGCCCATCGGCACACGGCGCCGGCTGGAGTCGCGCCACGACGAGGTGGCCGGCTCCTCGAGATCGAAGGCTTCCATGGCAGGCTTGGACCCGCTCTCGTATTGCCCCTCATTCGGCCCCGGGCGACGCTCCCTCGGATACCAGCGTCCGGACGAGAGGCGGCCCGCCGGTCCGATCGAGCAGTACGGATTTTCCTCGAACCGGATCCCGTGTGTTTCGAGGATCGTTCCCATCTGTTGCCGAAGGGTGGCGAGGTACGTGTGGTATTGCGCCAGCGCCTGCGCTTGCGAGCTTACCGCATTGCCCCAATCGGCGATGGCCACGCGAATCTCCAAAACGGAGGAATCCAGTATGCCCCCACCGATGTTGGGGTCGAAGGCGGCACGGAACAGTTTGATTGTGTGTTGGGCGGGCACTCGTGCTCTGGTGAAAGCCTGATATTGCTTTTCGGCCTCCGCGAGTTCGCGATAGGTTTCGGCGAGCAGGTGCGTCACGTTGTGCAGGGCCTGCTCCAGGTTCGCCCGGTCGCGCATCAGGGCCAGCTCCCGCTGTCGAAGCGCCGCCCGGCTCTCGCGCAATCCCAACGGCATCGACACGTTGACTCCGAACTGCCAACCGGTGAATTGTCCCGGGCCTGAGAAGATCACGGTGCCGTCCGGCGCGCGGCCCGCCAAGCCGTCCCAACGGTAAAGCGCGCTGGCGTCGACGCGTGGCAGGGCCTGGTTGCGGGCCAGGAGCAACTGCTGTTGGTCGGCCTCGATAATCAGCTTCCGCTCGATCAGGTCGGGCCTGTATTGCTGGGCCGTCTGGAAGGCTTCCTCCCAGTCGATCTCGTAGGGAGGGCGCGCGGGGTCGTCGGAGTCGAGCCAGTCCGTCGGGAGCGGGGTGACGGGAACGATTCGACTCCCGTCGGACGGCTCCAACCCGAGGATGTTCCGCAGCGCCGCTTCACGCCGCAGGAGATTGCCCTCCGAAGCGATCCGGTTCGCCTCGAAGTTTTCCAGGGCGCTTTCTGCCTGCCATTGGGGGCCCTTGTTTTCCCAACCCGTCCGCCTACGTCCCCCGTGGAGATTAAAGACCTCCTCCCCGCGCGTAACTTGCAGCTCGCGGGCCCAGAGGTCGATTTCCGCGAACACCAAGGCCCAGTAGGCTTCTATCACGCCACGGACCAATTGCTGAACGTTGTCTTTGAGCTGGTAGAAGGATCGTTCGGTGTCGATCCTCGCAAGCTCGATGGGCGCCAGGTTGGCCCGATGCCCACCGCCCTGCAACAACGGCTGGGTGAAGCTCAGATCGACCGACGACCCCGTCTCGGGATTGAGCGGCAAGCCGGTTACCGAACTTCTTAGCGGCGTGGTCCGCACGCCCAGTCTGGCAGTACCGCCGGTGACCGTGGTCTTCGACAGATCGAGGCCCATGTCGTAGCGGTTGATCCCGTCGCCGTCGATTCGGGCCCCGGAGGGAGCGAGCGGATCCAAGATCCCTTGCGGAGTTTCCGCCCGATCGAACGTGTTCTGCACCCCGATCGTAGGGTCGAAGCCGCCGCGGGCCCGGTCGATCTCCGCGCTGGTGATCGCCGGGTCGTAGATCGTGCTGCCGCTGGCTGTAGCCCCGGCGCCCGCCAGCACCCGGACCACCTCCGAGTTCTCCAGGGCGATCCGAATCGCATCGTCAAGGGACAGAGTGAGGGGTTCGCTGTCCCGTTGCGGGTCCGACACGGTTGGAGGTTTGGGTAATTCAGGCAAGCGAGCCCCGGGGAGTTCCGAGGGCTGGCGGATCTTCATCCGACGCTGCTCGGGGAAAATGGTCGCCAAAACCCCCTCCGCGCGGGCGGGCCCACGTGCCACCGTGGCGAGCACCGCGCATACCATCACCAGACTGAGGAGGCGACTGCGAATGTTCATACCCACATAATCGGTGGCGCAGACCGCCGTGTGCAGCATAATCGCTACAATCCATGTAATCGGAACACCCACGCACAACTCGACACGTCTCCCAACCTTCCCAGTGCTCCAGCTCACCTGCCGCACCGAACTGGGCGATGGGTATGGTTTGCCCAAAATAGCTCTTACGGGGTATACGGATCGCTATTTTTCGAGACGGGCAATCGTGGCCGTGTTGAGTCAACAGACGAGCGTTTGTGACACGGTGTTCTGCGACATTACAATGGGGTGTCGATCGGCCGGTTGCGCCGCAAGCCGATCGGTTGTCGATCTACGCGTGAAAAAGAATCCCCGCCGATGAACAGAACAACAGGACAACCCATGAAAGACGCCATTCTTCACCCGTTCAGTCGATTTCCCCTCCGACGGAAACCCGGCAAGAGCCGCACCGCGCCTGTCGCAGTGATACTCATGGTTGTCGGATTGTTTCCCTGTGCCGTTGCCAGC
>JBDRTC010001100.1:0-4860 GCA_043824335.1 Planctomycetota bacterium
GCAAGCCCTAATTGGCGGGCGAGTCCTTCGAGCTTGCCTCGTTGGGGACCGTCGCCGATGATGAGAAAATGTGCCTCCCGCACTTGCTCGCGCACCAGGGCGGCCGATTCGAGGAACAGCTCGTGGTGCTTCTCCGGGCGCAAGGCCGCCACGATGCCGGCCACCGGGGCCCCTTCCGGCACTTGCAACTCGGTACGCAATGCCTGGTTGGGCCAGCGGGGATGGAACTTCTCCACGTCGACGCCGTTGGGAATCACCCGGACCTTCTCGGCGGGACACCCCTCGTGTTCGGCCAGATAGCGTCCGTGGCTTTCGGCCACCGCGATGAAGGCGTCGGTGATCGGGGCCAGCAGCCGGTTCGGCAGCTCCACGTGGTCCGGCAAGCCGGTGGAGTGGAGCGCGGAGCAGATCACCGGCACGTCGGCCGCCCACGCGGCCAGGCGGCCCCAGAACATCTTGTCGCCCCCGGTGCCGACCGTCACAACCGCGTCGATCCGCCGCGTGCGAATCAGTCGCGTCAACCGCCACAGAACACCGAAATCGTACTTCCCGCTCAATAGGCCGCTGAACGTGGGAATCTCGTCTTCGAGCATCTCACCCAGCGGCCCCGGGTATTTCAGGCAGCACAGCTCGGCCAGCACCTTCGAGCGATCCATCCGGCGGATTAGCTCGACCAGCAACGTCTCCGCGCCGCCGACCGGCATCGAGGTGATCACGAACATCACCCGCAGGGGATCCCGGTCTTCCAGGGGCACTAAGTGCTTGCCACGTCGGAACATACGTCACCCTTGCTGTGTCACCGATGGGGGGTGTGCAGACCGGCCGCCCTGTCGTTCGATTCGCCCCGCGACGGAATAGGCTTGCAGCCTTCCTGACAAGTCTATCTCAGAACGCCGCACACGCTACTTGATGTCGGCGTGGTACTCTTGCAGGCTCTTGACCCGTTCGCGGCCCTTCTGGCGGGCGGCGATCCCCTTGGCGGCGGCCACGGCGGCGGCCAGCGTGGTCACGTAGGGAATCTTGCACTTGATGGCCGTCTGGCGGATGTAGGCGTCGTCGGCCTTGCTCGCTTTCCCCCGGGGCGTATTGATGACCAATTGGATCTCGCCGTCGATGATGGCGTCGGCAATGTTGGGCCGCCCCTCGCGCATCTTCACGATCGGTTCCGACGCGATCCCATACTCGGCGAGAAAGGCCTGGGTTCCCTTGGTTGCCTTGATCCGGAAACCCAGTTCGGCAAAGCGCCGGGCGACCTCCTGCACGGCCGGCTTGTCCCGGTCGGCCACGGTGATCAGCACCGTGCCCTCCAGCGGCAGTCGCAGCCCCGTGGCCTCCTGGGCCTTGTAGAAGGCCAGGCCGAAGGAGTTGGCCATCCCCAGCACCTCGCCGGTGGAACGCATCTCGGGCCCCAGCACCGGGTCGACCTCGTGGTACATGTTGAACGGGAAGACGGCTTCCTTCACGCCGAAGTGGGGAATCGACTTCCGACCGAGCCCCAGTTCCGAGATTTTCCTGCCCAGCATGACCTGCGTGGCGATCCGGGCCATGGGGATGTTGCAGACCTTGGAAACCAGCGGCACCGTGCGGCTGGCGCGAGGGTTCGCTTCGAGCACGTAAACCGTGTCGTTGTGGATGGCATACTGAATGTTCATCAGCCCCACCACGTTCAGCTCGATGGCAATTTTTCGGTTGTACTGGTAGATCGTGTCGATGTGCTTCGGCGGGATGCTGATGGGCGGGATCACGCAGGCCGAATCGCCCGAGTGGATGCCGGCCAGCTCGATGTGCTCCATGATCGCGGGAACGAACGCGTCCTCCCCGTCGGCGATGGCGTCGGCTTCCACCTCGATGGCGTTTTCCAGGAATCGGTCGATCAGGATAGGCCGCTCGGGCGCGACGCCGACCGCCGCCGCAACGTAGCGCTTGAGCATCTGCTCGTCGTGAACCACCTCCATCGCCCGGCCGCCGAGCACGAACGACGGGCGCACCATGAGCGGGTAGCCGATCTCCTTGGCGATTTGAAGGGCTTCGTCGAGGTTGCTGGCCATGCCGGACTCGGGCTGAGGGATGCTCAGCTTCCGCATCATCTGACGGAAGCGGTCGCGGTCCTCGGCCAGCTCGATCGCCTCGTGGGTAGTTCCCAGGATCTTCACGCCCGCCGCGGCCAGCCCGGCCGCCAGGTTCAGCGGGGTCTGGCCGCCGAACTGCACGATCACCCCCTCGGGCTTTTCCTTTTCGTAGATGCTCAGCACGTCCTCGATCGTCAGGGGCTCGAAATAGAGCTTGTTCGACGTGTCGTAGTCGGTCGACACGGTTTCCGGATTGCAGTTGACCATGATCGACTCGATCCCCTCGTCGCGCAGGGCAAAGGCCGCGTGTACGCAGCAGTAGTCGAACTCGATCCCCTGCCCGATGCGGTTCGGGCCGCCGCCCAAAACCAGCACCTTGCGGTTGGGGGAAACGTCGGTCGCGTCTGGGGCGTTATAGGTCGAGTAGTAATAAGCGGCGTCTTCCACTCCGCTGACGGGCACCGCGTGCCACCCCTCGACCACGCCCAACGCCGTGCGCCGGTCGCGCATCTCCTTCTCGGGCAGGTCAAGCAATTGCGCAAGGTACTTGTCGGCAAAGCCGTCCTTTTTCGCCCGGACCAGCAGTTCATCGGGGAGCGTGGCGCCTTTGTGTGCGAGAATCTCCTCCTCCAGCTCGACGAGCTCCTTCATCTGCTCGATGAACCAGGCCTTGATGTAGGTTTGCTCGTGGAGGGTTTCGACGTCGGCGCCCTTGCGGAGCGCCTCGTACATGATGAACTGTCGCTCCGAGGACGGCTCGCCCAGCATGGTCATCAGCTCACCCAGCGGCCGCTTGTGAAAGTCCTTGGCGAACCCCAGGCCGAAGCGTCCGATCTCCAGCGAGCGGATGGCCTTCTGGAAGGCCTCCTTGTAGGTCTTGCCGAGACTCATGACCTCGCCCACGGCTCGCATCTGCGTTCCCAGCTTGTCTTTGAGCCCTTCAAACTTCTCGAAGGCCCAGCGGGCGAACTTCACGACCACGTAATCCCCCGAAGGCGTGTACTTCTCCAGCGTGCCGTCGCGCCAGTAAGGAATCTCGTCCATGGTGAGTCCACCCGCCAGAAGCGAGGAAACGTAGGCGATGGGGAAACCGGTTGCCTTGGACGCCAGGGCCGAAGAGCGAGAGGTGCGGGGATTGATCTCGATGACCACCACGCGACCCGTTTTCGGGTCGTGGGCGAACTGGATGTTCGTGCCGCCGATAACCTGGATTGCCTCGACGATGTCGTAGGAGTGCTTCTGCAATCGCTTCTGAAGCTCCTCGGCGATGGTCAGCATGGGGGCCGTGCAGAACGAGTCGCCCGTGTGGACGCCCATTGCGTCGACGTTCTCGATGAAGCAGACGGTGATCATCCGGTTCTTGGCGTCGCGAACGACCTCCAGCTCGAGCTCCTCCCAGCCGAGAACCGACTCCTCGACGAGGATCTGCCCGACCAGGCTGGCGGAGAGCCCCCGCGCGGCGACCGTGCGGAACTCCTCCATGTTGTAGACCAACCCTCCGCCCGTTCCGCCCATCGTATAGGCCGGCCGGATCACACAGGGAAGGCCGATGTCCTCGACGGCCGCCTCGGCCTCTTCCATAGTATTGGCGATCACGCTGCGAGGCATTTCAATGCCCAGGTGGTCCATCGTGTCCTTGAACGCCTGGCGGTCCTCGCCGCGCTTGATGGCGTCGATCTGAACCCCAATGACCTGGACGCCGTGCTTTTCGAGCGTGCCGGAGCGGGCCAGTTCCGAGGAAAGGTTCAGGCCCGTCTGGCCGCCGAGATTGGGGAGCAAGGCGTTGGGCTTTTCCCGCTCGACGATTTCGGCCATGGTCTCCAGGTTCAGCGGCTCGATGTAGGTGGCGTCGGCCATGCCGGGGTCGGTCATGATGGTGGCCGGATTGGAATTGGCCAGCACGATCTTGTAGCCCAGGCTCCGCAGCGCCTTGCACGCCTGGGTGCCGGAATAGTCGAACTCACACGCCTGGCCGATCACGATCGGCCCGGACCCGATGATCATCACCTTATCAATGTCGTCACGCCTTGGCACGGTGGATGGCTCCTTTCGATGAGCGATAAATCCCTGACGGCAATCCTCTTACGACCCAAATTCCCGAAGAGCGCGGGCCCGCTTCCCCATGGCCTGGGGCCACAACTTAAGCGGACCGAAACAGAGCATTAGAAAAGCTAGCAGACCTTGGGCCCGTTGTGAACCGGGGGGCAGACCTTTCGCTTCCCCGTGGAGCCGGCCCTCGGCCCGACCGGAGATGGGTGCCGCGGCCGGGGGTCCATCTGCTCAACTTGTTCTTTCGCGGGTCCCTACTCCCCCCAAAGTTTCTTCAGGAGTTCGGCTGCCTCGGGGTCGTGCTCGAGGACTTCGGCGCGGACGAACGGGTAAAAGTCGTTCGCGCCGAACCAGGCCTCGGAGAGTTCGGCAAAGTACTCCTGGGGATTGCTGGCGGCGTAGGCGCGGACCATTTTGCCGTCCCAGTGCAGAACCGATTCGTACGCCTTGCGCTGGATGGCTTTTTGGTGGAGTGCCGCGATTCCTGGGTTTTCATATCCGCCCAGAAAGCGATGGTGGTAACCGTGGGCCAACTCGTGCAACACCATCGAGGGCTGCTCATGGGTCCACTTCAGGAACGCGGCCGCGTTGGCGATCTCGACCGATCCGGCCTTCTCGGGGTTGAAGTCGTTTGCGGTGAGCCACTCCCGAGAAGGGTGATAGCACATGCACGGGTGCCGCGGATGCGCGAACTCCACCCAGATGGCCACTTGGCGCAGTTTCTCCACGGCCGACGGCGGCA
>JBDRTC010001101.1:0-7730 GCA_043824335.1 Planctomycetota bacterium
CGACGGCGAATTGCTTGCACCAACTTTCGGCACCACGGGCGAAGGATGGGTCTGGCAGAACGCCGGAACGGTCGACGTGAAGCAGCCTGGAGTGAGCATCGAACTCAGAGACTTAACCGGGTTTGACGGTCGCTGCGATGCACTCTATTTCACGACCGACCAGGACTCCGTCCCCCCGGCCGAGCCCGACGACACCATGTCAAAGTGGCGGCGGGAGTTGCTCGGGCTGCCGGAGAAACCGCCGGTGGCCGGAGAGTTCGACCTGGTCGTTCTAGGCGGCGGAGTTTCCGGTTGTGCGGCCGCGCTAACCGCGTCCCGGCTCGGGCTGGACGTCGCGTTGATCCAGGACCGGCCGGTTCTCGGTGGCAATGCCAGCCGTGAGATCGGGATTCCACCCCGCGGCCTCGGCGGGCCAATCGTCAATGAAGTGGTTGCCGCCAATCGGATGGAAGTGCTGAAGGCGGAGGAAAACCTAAAGCTGTACGTAGCGTGGCACGCGTTCCGCGTCCAGAAGCAGAATCGACGGATCATCAGCATCGATGCCAAGAACACTCTCACGAACAGGGAAGTTCGCTTTCGAGCTCCGCTGTTCGTTGATTGTACCGGCGATGGTTGGATCGGCTACTGGGCCGGGGCCGAATTTCGCATGGGGCGGGAAGCACGTGCCGAGTTCGACGAGTCGTTGGCGCCCGAGCAGGCCGACCGAATGACCCACGGGAACACGATCAAGTTTCTCTTCCGGACGAGGGAGCACCCTGTTTCGTTTCCAGAAGTGCCTTGGGCCACCGAGGTCTCGCGCGACTTCGCCGACCTGGGCGGCTGGGACCATTTCTGGGAATGCGGCCAGTGGTTGGACAAGACGGTCCAGGGCGAATACGTGCGGGATCATCTGCTTCGGGCGATTTACGGCACGTTTTCCACCGTCAAGAGGCAGGATCTCCAGAAACACGCGAACCTGGAACTGACCTGGGTCTCCCACGTCGCGGCCCGCGGCGAATCGCGGCGTCTGATGGGTGATCATATTCTCACTGAAAACGACATCCGCAACCAAACTCCCTTCCCCGACTGGGCTGCCATGGGCAGCCAGTTCTTCTGCCTGCACTACCCGGATGAGAAGTATGACTTCCGCAGTAGTCCGGAAACATGGCAATTGATCCCCGTCGACCCCTATCCGATTCCTTTGCGTTGTCTCTACTCGCGAAACATCGATAACCTGATGATGGCAGGACGCTGCATCAGCGCCACTCACGTAGCTTTCTCCAGCATCAAGATCATGAAGACCGGCGGACAGACCGGCCGGGCCACAGGCATCGCCGCAATGCTCTGCAAGACACAAGGAACAACACCTCGTGGTGTTGCCAGGAGCCATATGGCGGCGTTTCACGATTTGTTGGCCGGGCGCGGGCAATACCGTGACGCCTTGAGTCCGAGATCAGGAGACTAGAGGGACAATAACCGAGGGGGCCGATCAACCAGAGCATATAGCCGGATTGCGCAGCTATCCTGGGGAAACGGGCACCCCGAGATTCTCGCCACGAACTCCAACGGGGTTCCGTCTTGGGGCGGTGGGAACGCTCGAAGGACACAACCCCGGTTGGGGTTGTTCCATGTTTGCCCCAAGGTATCCCAGGGTAGCTTCGCAACCCTGGGCTCTGCGACACAACGCCCTTGGCGTTGAGGAGCACGACTGGTGGCACCAGCATCTTGTCGGTGCGCGTCGTTATCGGGCAGTCGGCACGGGCAAGACGGGCGTCGAGTGCGGACGCACGCCTGACGGGCGGTGGCCAGTTTCTGGCCTGGAAATCGCGCCGGGCGGTTTGGTAGGTTTAAGGGTGAGATTGGGTGCATTGCCCTTCGGTTGGGGAGAAAGGACCGATGTCCGAAGATCGGCGTCTGCGCAGGCTTAAAGCGAGTCGCAATCCGGGCGACCCGCTCGGGCCGGGTTCCGGCCAAGGGGCCCCCAACCTGGAAAAAGCGGATTCCGTTGACCAAAACCAAGTGGAGCGAGCTTCCGATGGAGGACCCCAACCTGGAAAAACCGGAGGTTGTTGACCAAAGATAGGGTGCGAAGCGTCGCTTAGTGCACAATCACCGTTTCCACCGAGCCAAGCTCGGCGGGGAGAGCGGATCTCCGTGCTGATGTCTTCCCGCGGGTGGCGCCGCCAACCAGGCGAAGAATGTTGTGTCCGAGAATCAACAACTCCTGCCCGTCATATCAGGGACCAGGGCGGGCGCATCGCCCGCAGGAGCATGGCGTTGGCCTGGGCGTCGTCGACGAAGCGCTCGGCCTGCGGGTCCCACTCGAGCGAGCGGCCGAGGCGCAGCCCGATGTTCACCGCGTGGCAGATGGTGGTGGCGCGGTGGGCGCTCTCGGGATGGCAGACGGTTCGGGCACGGGACTTGATCGAGTCGAGCCAGTTGCGCACGTGGTCGCCGGTTTGTGCCCAGCCCTTGGCGGAAACACTCCTGTCGCGCAGGATCGACTCGGGCTCGGCGGTCACCGCGTCGGTCTGATCGTCGACCTGCACCCAGCCCTCGGAGCCGACGAACCGGATGTAGCGGTCCTGGAACGAGCCACTGGAGCGGAGGACGATCTTCACGCCGTCGGCATAGGTGCAAGTGCAGTCGGCGGTGACGGGTGTTTCACTGAAGGCGTCGGGCTTCCACGTGGCCGTGCCCTCATAGGCGACGGGGCCCGTGTCGTCGCGCTCGAGGCCCCACTGGGCGATGTCGGTCCAGTGGCAGCCCATGCCGATCAGCGGCCCAGCCCCGGTGTCCCAGAAGTAATTCCACCCATTCACGCGGGCAGCGGTGTACGGGTGCCAGGGCGTGGAGCCGAGCCACATGTCGTAGTCGAAGCCCTCGGGCACGGGGCGCGGCTTGTCGGGGCCGATGGTCGGCCCCTCCCAACATTGACAGACGACCGTATGGACTTTGCCGATCCTCCCGCTGCGGGCCATCTCGATCTGGAAGCGGTAGGAGCCCACGGAGCGGCGCTGGTGGCCGGCCTGGTAGACCGTGCCGTAGCGGGCCATCGTGTCGACCATGGCGCGGCTTTCGCCGATGGTGAGCGAGACGGGCTTCTCGCAGTAGATGTCCTTGCCCGACTTGGCGGCCAGGATCGAGAGCGGTGTGTGCGAGCGGTCGCCCGTGGCGATGAGCACGGCGTCGAGGTCGTCGCGGGCCAACAGGTCGCGAAAGTCGGGATGGGTGGCGCAGGCTTCGTTCTCATAGCGGGCATCGACGACCTTCTTTGCCGTGGCGAGCCGGTCCGCCCGGCAGTCCGACACGGCAACGCACCGCACGTCGTCGAACGCCATGAAGTGGGGCAGAATCGCCCCGCACCGCCCGCCGTATCCGATCACGCCCATCACGATCCGCTCGCTCGGCGCCGGCGCGCCCTTGCCAAGCGCGGATCCCGGCAGAACCATCGGCGCGGTCAACGCCATCCCCGTCGCGGCGCTGCGCTTGAGGAAGCCCCGGCGGCTAAGACTCGGCCTCGTTTCCATCGTGTTGCTCCTCTTCTGTGGACGAAGGTAACAGTTCGGGCTTAATGGACTTACATAACCCCATATCTTCCAGTTTCCTTGCCGCAGTGCAAGATGCCGAGCGGGCGAAAAGCTGTCGCAGAACCGTTGGGAGCCCGGGGCAAGCGGCAGGAATTGCGTCCACGCCCCGACCGGGGTTAGAATGGCCGACGGTAACAGGGAACAAAGCAGTCCTGGTCGCACCCCCTGGAGGAGCATGCACATGAGTTGTCGAGTGAAAGCCTTTGTCCTGTCGGTAGTTCTCGCGGCCTTGGGGCTCCCGGCTGGTGCCGCCGGGGCGGAAGGGGAAAGGCCACCGGCCGAAAAGGTCTTTCGGGCAGGGGCCTTTGCCATCGACATTACGCCGACGAAGCTTCCCGTCATCGTCAGCGGAAGCTCGCTGGAGCGGGGGGCCACCGAAGTGGTCGACCCGCTCAACGCCCGATGCCTGGTGCTGGACGACGGCACCGCCGAGATCGCCATCGCCGTGGTCGACAGCCTGCTGATTCCCCGTCCGATGATGGACCAGGCCAAGCAGATGGCCCACGAAAAGACCGGGATTCCCGTCGACCGGATGTTGATCTCCACAACACACACGCACACGGCCCCCTCGGTCTACGGCGTGTTGGGGAGTGATTGCGACGAGGCGTACGCCGCATTCCTGCCGGGCAAGGTCGCCGAAGGGATCGAGCGGGCATACAAGAATCTGGCTCCAGCCCGGATCGGCTGGGCCATGGGCAACGATCCCACGAACGTCTTCTGCCGCCGCTTCCTGATGAAGCCCGGCACGGCCCGAACCAATCCGTTCACCGGCAAAGAGAACGATCAGGCGCAGATGAACCCGGGCTATCTGAACCCGAACGCGGTCCGGCGCACCGGGCCGGCAGACCCGGAGGTGGCGGTCCTCTCGATCCAAACGCGTGACGGCCGGCCGCTTGCGTTGGTATCGAACTACTCGACGCACTACGCCGGCTCCCTCCCCGTTTCGGCCGACTACTTCGCCGTCTTTTGCGCGGAGATCGAGAAGCGGATCGGGGCCGAGAACCTCGACCCGCCGTTTGTCGCCATGCTCTCCAACGGCACCAGCGGCGACGCCAACTGCTGTGACTTCACCAAGCCCCGCCGGGAGTTCGACCGTTTCACCGTTGGCCGCGACGTGGCCCAGGCCGCTTTCGAGGCCTACAAGACGATCAAGTACTACGATTGGGTACCACTGGTGATGGAGGAAGCCCGGCTGACGCTGAAGGTCCGCAAACCGACGGCTGAAGAGGTCAAGGAGGCCAAGCTGGTCGTCGACAAGCTTCCGGGCGGCAAGCCGCGCGGGTGGCCGGAGATCTACGCCCGGGAGACCGTCATCTTGGACCAGTGGCCCGACACCCGGGAAATCAAGCTCCAGGCAATCCGCATCGGCCAGTTGGGCATCACGACCATGCCGAACGAGGTGTACGGCAGCACGGGCTTGCGGATCAAGGCCGAAAGCCCGCTCGAGCCGACGTTCAACGTCTTGCTGGCCAACGGTTACGCCGGGTATCTGCCGCCGCCGGATCAGCACCGCTT
Source organism: Planctomycetota bacterium (assembly GCA_043824335.1). Lineage (GTDB taxonomy): Bacteria > Planctomycetota > Planctomycetia > Pirellulales > Thermoguttaceae > JBDRTC01. The sequence continues at coordinate 5,085 of JBDRTC010001101.1, forward strand.
GGGCGGCTACACGACTTGGCGGGCGCGGTCCAGTTGCCTGGAAGAGGAGGCGGAACCCAAGATTGCCGCGAAGGTGCTCGAATTGCTCAGCACGGTGGCCGAGCGTCGGCGCGACCAGTCGTTGGTCCCGTCGCCTTAACAACCCGTTGAAAAAGGCGAGTTTGGTGCAACCGACGAATGAGCAGCGGCTCCAGTCCCCGCGGAGCGTGCCATGACAAGACTGCTGGTCGAGAACGTCACCAAAGAGTTCCCCACCCGGGCGGAGCCGCTGGTGGTGCTGCGGGGCGTGTCGCTCGAGCTGGCCTCGGGCGAGAACGTGGCGATCGTGGGGCCCAGCGGGTCGGGGAAGAGCACGCTGTTGAGCGTGGTGGGGACGCTCGATACCCCCACCTCAGGCCGGGTCACGCTCGACGGGGAAGACCCGGCCGGCCTCGCCGAGCCGGCACTGGCCCGGTTCCGCAGCCGGAACATCGGATTCGTCTTTCAGGATCATCACCTGTTGCCGCAGTGTTCCGTGCTGGAGAACGTGCTGGTGCCCACGATCGCCGCCGGTCCCACTCGCCCGGAAACGCACCGGCGGGCGGTGGAACTGTTGGATCGGGTCGGCCTGACGGATCGGCTCGAGCATCGCCCGGCCGAGCTTTCCGGGGGCGAGCGGCAACGGGTCGCCCTGGCTCGGGCGCTGGTGAATCGGCCCGCGCTGGTGCTGGCCGACGAGCCCACCGGAAACCTCGACCGCACCACGGCCGAACGCGTCGGCCAGCTCCTTCTGGACCTCCAACAGGCGGAAGCGATGATGTTGATCGTCGTGACCCACAGCACCCGGCTCGCCGCGCGGATGAGCCGCACCCTGGAACTTGATGAAGGCCGGTTGAAGTAGGGGTGAGGGGCGAGGGGTGAGGGGCGAGAGCCGGACGACTGTCGCCGGAACCTACAAGCCAACGGACAAGATCACAATGCCGAACGCTCGCTTCTCACCCCTCGCCCCTCGCCCCTCACCCCTATGACGGCCATGTCCTCTCTCCGGCTAGTCCTCGCCTCGCTCGCGTACCACTGGCGCATGAACCTGGCAGTCGCCGGCGGCGTGGCGGCGGGCACGGCGGTGCTGGTCGGGGCGCTGTTGGTCGGCGACTCGATGCGGGGAAGTCTCCGCGATCTGACCCTCGACCGGCTGGGGCCGATCGATGAAGTCCTGCTCACCGAGCGGTTCTTCCGCGAAGAGCTTGCCCGGGAGGTGAACGCTGACACACAGTTCACGGAGCATTTTTCCGCGGCCGTTCCGGCGATCCTCCTTCGGGCGAGCGTGCGAATCGCCGGCCAGCAGTCCGGCCCCAGGGCGAACCGGGTGAATCTCCTCGGGTGCGACGCGCGGTTCTGGGCGCTCGGCCCCGGACCTCCGCGGGAACTGTCCCGCAAAGAGATCGTGCTCAATCGGCCGCTGGCCGACAAGCTGGGCGTCGCGGCCGGCGACGACGTGATCCTCCACCTGCCCGACCCAGGAACCGTCCCCGGCGACAGCCTCTTGGGCAAGAAGCGAGACACGGCCACCAGCCCGCGCCTCTCTGTCGCCGCCGTCCTGCCCGCCGAACGGCTCGGACGCTTCAGCCTCGAACCCAATCAGCAGCTTCCGTTGAACGCCTACGTGCCGCTGGACGGACTCCAGCGGCGGCTGGACCGGCCGGACCGGGTGAACGCGATCCTGGTTGCGGCCAAGGCGGGGGACGGCGACCGGCCCTCGGAAAATCTCGACGTGTTAAGACAACGACACGAGCTGCTCGAACCGCTGCTCAGGCCGACCCTGGCCGACTACGGCATGCAGGTCACGGAAAACGAGCCCGATCTGCCGGAGCCCCAACGCCGCCAGTTCCGCTACCTCAACGTCACCTCCAACCGGATGCTCCTGGAACCGGAAGTCGAAGCGGCGATTCACCGGGCCCTGGAGGGCGAGGAGTATCAGCCCGTCTTCACCTATCTTGCCAACGCGATCGACAAAGAGAAGCGCGACGCGATCGTCGAGGAGCAGGACGACGACGGCACGATCATCCCCTATTCGACCATCACCGCCGTCGACTTCGCCACGACAAATCCCCTGGGACCGTTTTTGACCCCCGACGGCGATCCCATCGAGCCCCTCGAAGCAAACGCCCAAGCGATTGTGCTCAACTCCTGGGCGGCCGACGACCTCGGGGTCGAGCCGGGCGCGAAGATCCACGTCACCTACTTCGAGCCGGAAAGCACGCGGGGAGAAGCCCCCGAGCGAACCGAAACGTTCGAGCTGGCGGCGATTGCCGACCTGGCCGGACCGGCCAAGGACAAGGCGTTCACGCCCACGGTCGAGGGCGTCACCGACAAGGCGTCGATCGACGAGTGGGAAGCTCCGTTCTTCCCGTTCCGCAGGAAACTGGTCCGCACCAAGGACGACGACTACTGGCAGGAGCACGGGCTGACGCCCAAGGCGTTCGTCTCACTGGCGACCGGACGGCAATTGTGGGGAAGCCGTTTTGGACACTCCACGGGGTTTCGCGTCAGGCAGGACGACGAGATGAGCGTGGACAGCCTGAGCCAAAAGATCCAGCGTGAGCTAGAGCCCGCGAAATTGGGCTTCGCGTTTCAGCCCGTCAAACGGCAGGGGCTCGAGGCCTCGGT
>JBDRTC010001102.1:0-5629 GCA_043824335.1 Planctomycetota bacterium
CGGGAGTTCGTTCTGGAGACCGACGACGGGGACGACGGGCGGAGCCACGACCAGTGTGTTTGGGCCGACGCCCTGGTGAAGTTCGCCGACGGCTCCAGCCGGTACGTCGACGCGATCCCCATGGACCCCGCACGCAAGAACGGCTCCAACGCGCCTCTCTCGTTTCTCTACGACGGCAAGCCGTCCGACGGCCTCCTGGCCGACTGGCAATACGACCGGACGAGCACGCCCGGCAAGGACGGCCCGCGCGAGGTCATCACCTACAAGGACCCGCAGACGGGGCTGGTGGTCGAGGTGCGCGTCGTCCGCTACGCCGCTTTCCCGGCGGTCGACTGGGTTTGCTGGTTGTCGAACACGGGCTCTTCGGAAACGCCGATCCTCTCGGACTTCCTGCCCCTGGATTCGGCCCTCCTGACCGGCGACGTGCCCGACGGGGCGGCTCTGCTCCGCTGGTCCAACGGCGACGGCTGCACGGAGAGCTCTTTCCTGCCCCACGACGAGCCGTTGCAGAAAGGCACGCTGCGGCAGTTCGCCGCGACCTCGTCCAATACGACTTGCCTGCCCTTCTTCAACCTCAAGGGCCCGGAGGGTGGTTGGATCCTGGCGGTGGGCTGGACCGGGCGATGGAAGGCGGAGTTTCTTCACGAGCCGGCCGGGCCGGTGGTCGTCCGCGCCGGGATGCAGTCCACGCGCTTCCGCCTGCGGCCGGGCGAGAAGGTCCGCACGCCGCGGATGGTCATGCTCCGCTACACCGGGGACCGGATGATCGACGGCCACAACGCCTTCCGCCGCCTGATGCTCGCCCACTACGTGCCGCAGGAGGGTGGAAAACCGGCGATCCCCCCCGTGGCGGCCAATAATGTCGCCGGCCTGTGGCTCCGCAAGGCCCGCACCAAGAAGCCCCTCGAACTGCTCAATGAGGCCGGCGAGTTGGCGCTGATCCCGCGTGCCGCGGCCATGGGCTGCGAAGCGTACTGGATGGACGCCTACTGGTTCCCGCAGCCGTGGTACAACGGCAACATCGGCAATTGGCACCCGCGCAAGGACGATTTCCCCCGCGGTCTGCGTCCGCTGGCCGACGCGGCCCACCAGCACGGGTTGAAGATGATACTCTGGTTCGCTCCGCTGCACGTGAACCCGGGGACGCAGTGGGCCAACGACTACCCCCAGTTTATTCACTCGGCTGGCGGCAATCAGGGCGGCCTCTGGAAGCTGGGCGACCCCGAAGCCCGCGAGACCCTCGTCCGCTGGCTCTCCGAGCGGCGCCGCGAGTGGGACTTCGACGTCTACCGTGAGGATTTCGGCACCGGAATCCCGCCCGAGGAAGGACCCGACCGGATCGGCATCGCCGAGATGAAACACATCGAGGGCTTCTACTGGTTCTGGTCGGAACTGAAGCGGCGCAACCCGGGCTTGTTGATCGATAACTGCGCAGGCGGCGGCCGGCGGATCGACATCGAGACCGCTCGGCTGGCCTACTGCCTGTGGCGGAGCGATTTCAACGACGTGGGCGAAGGCATGAAGGATCAGGCGCACTGGCCGATGATGGGCCGGGCCGATCAAGTGATGGTCAGCGGGCTTTCGCTCTACTATCCGCTCAACACGGGCCCGGTGTGGGACATGCGGCCTTACAACTTCCGCAGCGCGATGAGCCCGGGGATCGTCCTCTACACCGACCTGGAAAGCGAGGAGTTCTCCGCTGATTCCGCCCGAAAGGGCATCGCCGAGCTGAAGCAGCTTCGCCCCTATTTCCTGGGCGACTTCTACCCGCTTCTGCCCCTCTCTACGAGCCAGCAGGACTGGTACGCCTACCAACTCGACCGTGGCGACTTGGGCGAGGGATGCGTGCTGGTCTTCCGCCGGCCGGAAAGCCCCGAGGCCGCCCAAAAAGTCCGGCTGGAACGGATCGATCCCAACGCGGAGTACTCGGTGAGCATCACCGGCGAGACCTACGACCTCGCCCCGGCTACAAAGATCAGCGGCAGCGCGCTGGAAGAACTGGAGGTGCGGATCGACACCCAGCCGGGCTCAACCTTGATCCGCTACAAGCGTCTGTAGTGAGGAAACAAAAAGGGGCTCTGCCGCGGTGGCCCCCCAGGCAAGAGAACGAGATGCAGCCTTGAACCGGGCAAGTCGCAGCCGTGGCTTGCAGGAGGGAATGATGATCGCTCGTGCAAATGTCGCCTGGCCACCATGCGTGGTGCTCGCCTTGTGGCCGTGCCTCTTGGCTTTCTCCCCGGCCGCCCGGGCAGGCGAAGCCCCGCCGGAAGCCGACTTTCACGTCGGCTGGGCGGAACGCGTGTTTGCGGAAACGGCGCCATCGGAAACGACGTCGCAGAACCGGCTGCGGATCGTCGAGGAGGGGTACCCCGGCGACACCAAGTTGGGCCGGGGTGCCGCCGGCGGGCCGCTCCGCTTGGGCGAGAAGGTCTATCCCCGCGGCATCGGGGTCAACTCCCATAGCGTGCTCCGCGTCGAGCTTACCCGACCGGCCGCCCGATTGCTCGCCGACATCGGCCTGGACCGCAACGTCGACGGCACGATCGCTTCGGCGGCGTTTCACGTGGCCGTCGACGGAAAGGACGTCTTCGCCACGGAGGTCCTTCGGCCGGCCGACGGCATGCAGAAGATCGACGTTCCGCTCGGTGGTGCCCGGCAGTTCGAGCTGATCGTGGATGAAGGGGGCGACGGGCGAGGTTACGACCAGGGCGACTGGGCCGATGCCCGCGTGATCCTCGAAGACGGTACGGAGCTTTGGCTCGACGACCTGGCCCGAGCCTGGGAGGTTACAAGCGAGCTGCCTTTTTCCTTCGTGTACGACGGGAAGTCGTCGCGCGAGCTAGTGGGCACGTGGAAGCGGACGGTCCGCGAGGAGGCCCTCGAGCCGGCCCGCCGGCAACGCATCCTCACGCTCTCCGACCCGGCGACGGGCCTGGAAGTCAGAGCGGTGGCCACGGTCTATCTTGACACGCCCGCCGTGGAATGGACCCTCGACTTCACCAACAGTGGCACGAAGCCCACGCCCATTCTCCAGGACGTGAAGGCCGTCGACGTGACCGTCGGGCCGGGGTTTCTGGGGAAGGCGACACTGCACCGCCTCGTGGGGAGTCCGTGCCGCGTTGACGATTGGCTCCCGCTGGCCGACGCGATCCCGCCGGACGAGCACGTGACCTTCGCGCCCGAGGGAGGTCGTTCCTCCTCGGGGGCGAGCCCGTTTTTCAACGTCGAGTGGGAAGGCGGCGGCGTGATTACGGCGGTCGGGTGGTCCGGCCAGTGGGAGGCCACGGTAGGCCGTACAGCAGGCGGGACGATCCACGTGGCCGCCGGGATGCAGACGATGCACCTGGCGCTGGCCCCGGGCGAAAGCATCCGCAGCCCAAGAATCATGCAACTCTACTGGGTCGGCAACGACCCGTTTTCCGGCTACAACCAGTTCCGCCGGGTGATGCTGGCCCACGTCGTACCCCGGGTCGCCGGTCGGCCCGTCACCCCGCCGATCGTCCACTTGAGCACTGCCTTCTACGAGTTGAACGAGAGCAACGAAGAGAACGTGCTCTCTCATTTGCAGTCGATCGAGGGATTGGGATTTGAGGTCTTCTGGCTCGACGCCTACTGGACCCGCGACGGTTTCCCCAACGGCATGGGCCACTACGGTTTTCCCATTGAGCGGGCGGAGCCGCCGGATCGCTTCCCGCACGGCGTGCACGCCATCGGCGAGGCCGTCGAAGCCGCGGGAATGGGGTACTTGATGTGGTTCGAGCCCGAGCGGGTCGCCCCCAACACCCACCTGGCCAAGGAGCATCCGGAGTGGGTCATCTCGCCGGCGGGCGACGGCAGCGGGCACATCAATCTGGGCATTCCCGAGGCCCGCGAGTATCTCACCAAGTACCTGATTGAGGTCGTCGAGCAGTATCGCCTCAGTTGGCTGCGGATCGACTACAATATCGACCCCCTCGGATTCTGGCAGTTCTTGGACAAGGAAGATCCCAACCGCGTAGGCGTCGCCGAGATACGCTACATGGAAGGGCTCTACCGCATGTGGGACGACCTCTTGGCTGCCCATCCCCACCTGGCCATCGACAACTGCTCAAGCGGCGGACGGCGGATCGACCTGGAGACCTGCTCCCGATCGATCCCCCTCTGGCGGACCGATGCCACGATCGGCCCGCTGATGCAAAAGGACTTCGAGCAGGCCGCCCTGCAAAACCAGGTGATGACCGCGGGTCTGGGCCGCTACGTGCCGTTTAGCGTCAGCGGGCAGATGGGCGCGTCGCCGTACCTCTTCCGAAGCGGGTTCAATGCCGGCATCGCCTTCTGCGAGGACTGCCGTCCGCCGGATTATCCTCGCGAGCTTCTGAAACAGGCTGTCGCCGAGGGCAAGCGGCTGCGGAAGTATTTCTTCGGCGATTTCTACACCCTGACCGAGGTCACCACCAGCCCGAAAGACTGGTGCGTGCTGCAATACCATCGCCCGGCGGAACAGGACGGAATGGTGCTGGCCTTCCGCCGTCGCGAGTCGCCCTATTACGGCATGGCAGTCGAGCTGCGCAACATAGACGCTGCTGCGACCTACGAGGTTGTGCGGTCCGCAGGCTATGAGCCGGCGGCCCCGGTGCGCCTCCGCGGCTCCGAATTCGAGCGATTGCGAATCGAGATCGACGAGTGCCCCGGTTCGCTCGTGCTGGAATACAAGAGGGTCGCGCGCTGACACGCAGAGAACCGACGCGGGTCTCAAAAGGCCGCCAACCGTGGGACGATCCCATGACGGGGAGCCTTGCCCCACCTGGCCAGGAGATCATCTCATGCTGAAGACGACTACGGTGGCTGCGGCCCTCTTCTGGTCGGTTGCGACGGCGACGTACGGCGAAGAAGCTCGCAGGTCGGCGGGCGACACGGTTGGTCCCCCCGTCAGTACCCAGCTCATTTCGCTCGACGGCGACCAATGGCTGCTGGCCGTCGATCCGCAGAACGTCGGGCGCAAAGAACAATGGCACCATGCACCGCGACCAGAGGCCAAGCCGACCAAGGTGCCTTGGATCATTCAACAGGCCTTTCCGGCCTACCACGGGGTGGCATGGTACTGGCGCACGTTTCAGGTCCCGGCAAATCCACATTCCGGCGGGCGCTACCTGTTGCGATTCTGGGCCGTCGACTACCTGGCCGACGTGTGGGTCAACGGCAAACACGTGGGCGGACACGAAGGGGGCGAAGGCGTTTTTGTCCTGGACGTGACCGAAGCCGTCCAGCCGGGAGAACCCAACCTACTGGCCGTCCGCGTGCTCAACCCAACCAACGAGCCGATCGATGAGATCGTGCTGGCTCACGTGCCTCGACGCTGCAAGGTTGTGCCGTTTCGACCCGGTGCGCTGTACAACGACGGCGGAATCGTCGACTCGGTCGAGCTGCTCGTATCCCCCGCGGTTCGCGTGGAGGATCTGCACGTTCACGCGGATCCGAAAACAGGAAAGATCGGAATCCGTGCAAGCGTGACGAGTTTCCTGTCGGAGCCGGTCACTGGACAGATTGAGCTGACAGTTGCACCGGCCAGAAGCGGCGAGACGCTCCAGGCAACTCGTCTAGAGCGACAGTTTTCGCCCGGGGATACGCTGGTCGAAACAGAGCTTCAAAT
>JBDRTC010001103.1:0-2170 GCA_043824335.1 Planctomycetota bacterium
GACCCGTGGCTCTTCCGGCCGACGTGCCGTCGGCCGCTAAACGGGGGGGCTGTCGCCGTTCGGTCGGTGCATCGGTGCACCAGTACAACTGCTGTCCCAACCAGGATACTAGCGCCTCACGGCCCCGGGGGCACAATGACTTCGGCCTGCTCGATCTGCTGCCCGTAGTACCCCGGATGGTTGGGCCAGACGGCGCCGTTCGATTCATCGTATTGCCAGCCGCCGAGATTGCCCACCACCCCGGTGGGCTTCTGGCCCGGCACGGCGACCGGCGTGACCTCGTTGCTCTCGTCGAACGGGTTGACGGGCAGGGCCTGGTCGACGTACGGCCCAAGCGGATAGTTGGGCCCCGACGCACCGATCTCCCCTTGCGTGTTCGTGGCGCCGGTCAACTGCGGCAGGTCGTTGTTCCGGATCGCCGGGTAGTCGCCGAAGTGATGGGCTTCGTACACTGTGATCTGCGACCGCATCACCTTCAGATTGTAGTCGAGGGAGGCCTCCTTCGCGTCCCTGGTCGAGGTCGCGAACTTCGGAATCACGACCGCGGCCAGCACGGCCACGAGCGCCACGACAATCAGCACCTCGATTAAGGTGAAGCCGTAAAGGCGACCGCGTGTGCGCATAGAAAACCCCCTCTCATTGGGTTACCTACCTCGTGATCCCCTTTGCGTCAAGAGAAGACGGGTCCGCTTGTGACGGTCGGAGCGTGGATAACGACAATCGTTGCAGTACTGTGCGGGCGAAGCCGGAAGCGGCCATCGACGGGGGCCGATTTTTCGCAGGATCGTCGAAGACCCGGCTCGGATCGACGCCGGCTCATTTCGCCTGGTTCTCGAACCAGACCGGGCCACCCCATTTGCCGGTGACGACGATGTCGAGGTCGCCGTCGGCGTCGAGATCCACCACCGGGACGTTCATCCCCGAGCCGATCCCTTCGTCGAAGGAGATCACGTGCCGGGTCCACTTCGGCTCCGGCCCCCGCTCCAACTCGTACCAGTAGACGCCCGGCGGCTCGTTCCCCTCGGGGTCGCCCCCGTTGTGAGCCATGAACCGCTTGCCGGTCACCAGGTCGAGGTCGCCGTCGCGGTCCAGATCGGCCAGCGTGAGGCTGTGGGCCTGGGTCCAGGAGTCGTCGATCAGGTGCCGTTTCCATTCGAGCTCGGCCCCCTTGCGCCCCTGCTCGTACCAAAAGATGCCGAACTTGTGCGCCGAGCTGGTGACAATGTCGGCGAGCCCGTCGGCGTTCACGTCGTAGACCAGAATCTGCGGCGTGTGGTCGGGTGTTCCCTCTTCCATGTTTCCCACGGCCAGCGGGTGCTCCTTCCACTCGCCGGCGCGCGGGTCGGCCGGGGCTTCGTACCAGGCACCGGGGCGAAGGATGTCGGGCCGGCCGTCGCCGTTAATGTCGCCCACGCCGCCGCCGTAGGTGATTTGTTTCTCGGAGACGCGGTGGACGATCACGCCGCGGGTGCCGTCTGGGCGCGTGCCCACCTCGTACCACTCGGTCTGAAGCGCGTGCGGGATGATCTCCAGCTCCTTGCCGTCGCCGTCGACGTCGCACAGGTCGCCGCACTCGAAATTGCCGTTCTCCTCGACGAGCACTCGGGGCCACTCGCCGCCCTCCGTGCCCGGGTTGCAGAGCCACTCGCTGCTTTTCCCGTGCCAGGAGCAGGTGACAATGTCCAGATCGCCGTCGCCGTCGCAATCCAGCGGGGCGTTCATGAAGTCCCAGCGGTAGCCTTTGCCCTCGTCGTCGACCTCGCCCTGGATCTGGCAGATCTCCCGGGGCTTGAAGTCGGGGGCCAGGTAAAGGTACGGCAGGGCAACGACGTCGAGCTTTCCGTCGCCGTTGAAGTCGCCCACGCCGCACGCCTCCCCGCGGTACGTCCCCAGGCGGTGCGCTACGAACTTCACCGAGCCGGCGGGAAACGGCTTTGGCTTTTCAGCGCAAACGGCGATCGTCGCGCCAAAGAGAAACAGGGCCAGGCAGGTTGTCGTTACGGGATTGCGCATCGTACGGCCTCCGAAAACCAAGGAACTGTGGATTCTGGTGGAAATGCTACCGTCTCCGCCGGTATACTTCAACCATCGACCCCAACGCCCGGGGGCTGCGTCCCCCAGGGGATAGGGATCTGCGACCGACCATGACCCCGGGGGACGCAGCCCCCGG
>JBDRTC010001104.1:0-3293 GCA_043824335.1 Planctomycetota bacterium
GCGGCCATTTCGGCGCCGTGCTTCAGATAATCGTGGTCGGCCAGTCCGGAGCCGATCCCCCCCATGGCCTCGACCAGCACCCGGTGCCCGGCCCTGGTCAGCTCCTCAACCCCCACCGGCAACAGCCCCACGCGGTACTCGTCGCGTTTGACCTCTTTGGGCACTCCGACGATCATCTCGCTCCTCCCGGACGATGGTCCGCGAACGCACCTGCCACGGTCGACTTATCCAGACGGTATTTCACCAGAGCGGCCCCCGGTCGGCAAGGGGCTCGGGCGAAGCTTGCGTGGCTGTCGCGGCTGCGGTAGGATGAGCCGTCGTGGGGCGCAGGCAGGGGTAGGTTATGCTTCGGCATAACGCGATGCACCCACGATGCGTTATGCTGAAGCATAACCTACCAGGGCCGGATTCCAGGTCGAGTTTCCGATGATCGTCTTGGTCGACAACTACGACTCCTTCACTTACAACCTCGTGCACCGGTTGGGCGAGATCGATCCGTCGCTCGATATGAGAGTGCACCGCAACGACAAGATCACGGTCGACGAGATCGAGGCCCTCAAACCCTCGCATCTGATCATCTCGCCGGGGCCTTGCACGCCGAACGAGGCGGGGATTTCGGTCCAGTGCGCCAAACGGTTTGCCGGTAGGATTCCCGTGTTGGGGGTGTGCCTGGGGCACCAGTCGATCGCCCAGGCGTTTGGGGCGACGATCGTCCGCGCCGACCGGCTCATGCACGGCAAGACCGACATGATCCACCACGATAACCGAGGGTTCTACGAGGGCCTCGAAAACCCCTTTCGGGCCACCCGGTATCACAGCCTGATCGTCAAGCCCGACACGCTCCCCGACCAGTTCGAGGTCTGTGCCTGGAGCGAGTTCCCGGAAGGCACGCGCGAGATCCTGGGCATCAGACACCGCGAGTTTCCGCTTTGGGGGATGCAGTTCCATCCGGAGAGCTTCTTGACCGATCGCGGGCCCGAGTTGTTACAGCGCTTCCTGGCCGTGCGGTTCCCCTGATGTTGGCGAAACTCCGCGACTGGTACGGCTCGACCTTCGGCCACGCGATGGTCTCGGCCGCCCTTCTCTGGGCGGCGCTTCCGCCGGCCGACCTCTGGCCGTTGGCCTGGATCGCGCCGATCTGGTGGGTCTTGCTGGTGCGCCGAAAGGAACTCCCCAAGCTGGAGCCCCCCCCGCATGGTCAAAAAAGCGGATCGCCCCGTGGATGGGCCCGGCTCCCCATTCGGCTGCTTAGATGGTCGCACTATTGGGCGCACCGGCGCCCCTACCGGGCCCTCTGGCTGGCCGGGTTCCTCTTCTGGATGGCCGCCCTGTACTGGATGCGGCTCCCCCACTGGCTGACCGGGTTCGGCTGGGTTGCCTCGTCGTGCTACCTGGGCTTCTACCTGCCAGCGTTCATCGGCCTCGGCCGGGTGGCGGTTCACCGGTTGCGATGTCCCGTGATCGTCGCCTGCCCGATCGCGTGGACCGGGCTGGAATTGGCCCGGGGACATCTCTTGACCGGCTTCACCATGGCCAGCCTCGGACACACGCAATATCGCTGGATCGAGCTGATTCAGTTGAGCGACCTGGCCGGGGCGTACGGAGTTGGCTTCGTGGTGATGTTCGTCGCCGCGTGCCTGGCGCGGATGGTCCCGACAAGCGGCCGATCATGGGCGTTCTGGCCGCTCTTGCCCGCGGCGGCGGTGCTCGGCGGCGCGCTTGTGTACGGGCATCTGCGGCTGGGTGGCACTGGCGTCTCGCCAGTGCCGCAGTTGGGGCACGGGCAAGATGCCCGTGGCACCCGTCACGGCAACATGGGCAGAGCACCAGGTGAACAGCGAGTTCGGGTCGCGCTCATCCAGGGCTCGATCGACGTCGTGCTGAACCCCGAACCGGGCACGCGAGAGCGGATGCACCAGCAGTACCGAGAGCTTTCCCAAGGCGCCGTCGCCCAATACGGCGACCTCGACCTGATCGTTTGGCCCGAGACGGTCTTCGGCGGCTTCTTGTTCGACTACGATCCGGACGTTCCCGTGCCGGACGAGTGGAATGGGTCCGAGGCGAGGTTCCGGCAAAGACTCCGAGAGGTTCACGCCGAGAGTCACAAGCCTTTGCGGGACCTGGCCGAAGAGTTGAACACGCCGCTTCTGGTGGGCGTCAGCACGCAGTTCGTCGACTCCGAGGGCGACAAGTGCTTCAACTCGGCCGCTTTCGTGCCGCTTTCCGGCGATCCGATCGGCCGCTACGACAAGATGCACCTGGTCCTCTTCGGCGAGTACGTGCCGTTTGCCGAGGAGCTTTCCTGGCTGGTCCGTCTGACGCCCTTGAGCACGCTCAACATCGGCGTCGACCCGGGCATGGAGCCGGCCGTCTTTGAGCTGGACTTGGATCGCGCAACTCCCCGGGCGTCGATAGAGGACTCCCGATTTGGGGTTCAGGGTTCAGCGTTCAGGGTTCAGGATTCGAGCGCCGACGTCGAACCTGAAGTTCTGAACCCTGAACCCCGAACCCTGAACCCCCGCCTGCTGCGGATCGCCCCGAACATCTGCTACGAGAGCGTGATTCCCCACCTGATTCGCCGCCAGGTGAACACGCTGGCCCAAAGAGGCCAGGAGCCCGACGTACTGGTGAACCTGACCAACGACGGCTGGTTTTGGGGCTCCAGCGAGCTGGACATGCACTTGGCGTGCGGCGTGTTTCGGGCGGTGGAGTGCCGCAAGCCGTTTCTGATCGCCGCCAACACCGGGTTTTCCGCCTGGATCGACGCCGACGGCCGGATCGTGGCCCAAGGGCCGCGTCGGGCGACCGGAACGGTCCTCGCCCTGGTCGCCGCCGACCCACGCAGCAGTTGGTATCTTGCCCACGGCGACTGGCCCGCCGGGGTTTGCCTGGCGGCGTGTCTCGTTCTGGCGGCCGTCGGCATTGGGGACCGGTTCGCCAAGCGTGTCCACACCAGCCCGAAGCGCAAGCGAGGAAATCGTGGGCCATAGCCCTCGCTCGCGCTTCGGGCCAGTGTGGCTCGCTCGCTCGGCGCGGGTTAATCACCCCGAGTCCGTTCCCTCTTCGTCCTCGCTCTTGCCGGCCCACTCTCGGAGCCAGACGAGATCCTCGCGAAGCTCTTCGAGCGTCTCCTCCAGGCCGACGAACTCTCGACGAAATCGTCGCCAGGCCAACCAGCCGGCCAGGATCGCGCCGACGACCAGAACCAGTCCGACCAAGAGCAGACAACCGGCCCGCATCGCCTCGGGCAAGAGGAGGGCGGCCCAAACGACGAGCACCGGCAGCCCCGTGAG
>JBDRTC010001105.1:0-4896 GCA_043824335.1 Planctomycetota bacterium
ACGAGAAAAGCCGCCCAGCGGGGCCCGGCTTTGCCACGGGGCACCCGCCGGACGGCAAAGGGTCACTCCGGCTGCGCCTCAAAATCCGAGCAAGCCGCCCCCTCCACCGTCCCCACCAGGATCGGGCTCACGTGCCTGGTGTCGATCCAGCGGTTCCGCCGGCATGGGGCGACGTGCCCGTTGTTCCAACTGGTGAAACTGAAGTGGGCGCAGCCACGGCAGACGAGAGCTTGGCCGGGATTTGGTGGCGGTAGCTGGGCGGCGCCGGCATGGCCCCGGGCCTGGAGACGGCGCTTGCGTCGCTCCGTCCGGCGCTGGCGTTTGGTCTGGGTCGTCATCTTGAAAACCTCCATGCTCGAATTATCGGATTCGTATAAAACCCTCCGACCCATGCCACCCTGGCGCGCCGGCCCGTTGGGGAACTCCCCGGCCGACGCGCCAAGGCCCGTGGCGTGGGCGCCAGCGTTCAGTCTCCGTTGTCTCCGTTGCCGTTCGACTTTGGCAAGTCGGGCAACTGCCCCGTGGTGTCGAACTTGGAGTAGGCGATTGTGGGGTCGATGTAGCGCTTCGTCACGTCGCTTCCGGAATGCCCCAACTGCCGCCCGGCCGCTTCGGCGCCGGCGACCTTCGCGATGTAACTTGCCGTGGTCCTGCGGATCTTGTGGAACTTGTCTTTCCGGGTGGAAGGCAGGCCCGACCGACCGAGTATCGTGTCAAACCGGTAATAGAGCCGCCTGAGGCGGTTAGGCCAGGGGAACAGAAGCCGGCGCGGCGGAAGCCAAATTCGGCGGATCGCGTCCATGGCGTCCTCCGACAGGCGAAACCGCTGGTCGGCCTTCTGTTTCTGGTTCTCGCCGGGGACGAACAGCCAACCCGTTTGTAGGTCGACGTGGCTTTGTTCAATCTCCATGTCCGCCCGGCGTCGGAGACCGGTGCGGTAGAGGACTAAAACCAGGGCCTGCCAGAAGTCGCACGCCTTCAGGCCCCCGATCCAGCCGGGGGTTTCGGCACACGCCTGCAAGAGCCGTGCCAACTCCTCAAGAGTCCAGGCTTCAGGTAGCCGCTTGTACTCCTTGAGCTTTTCAACCGTGGGCAACTCCGTGAGGAGTTTCTTCCGGTAAGCGTGTCGCCAGAGGGAGACCAGTGATCCCCGCGAACTGTTGACCGTAGCCCTCGAAAGCCCCTGATCCAAGAGCCACCCCAGGTGGCCGGAAAGCGATTCGTCGGTCAGGTCTTCGATCATGGACGGCCGCCCCAGTTGCCGGCTGAATCGTCGGACCGCGACCGCGTTCTGTTCAACACTTCCGGGCGAAGACCCCACCATGCGTTCGGGGACATAGGTTTCCCTGAGGAACCGAAAAAGGCTCCCCTGCGTGTCAATCTTGTCGTCTGTGGGGAAGTGAGCAACCCACTCCTTGTCCGTTCGCTCCACACGCCGTTCCTTGGCCTCAGCGGCTCGCTTCCTGTGGTATTTCCCGTTCGCTCGGTTCTTGCGATCTTGAGGGAGGCCATCCGGGAAAGCATGCCGGATAACGAGACGGAAGTACAGGCCGTACTTGCGGGCGGCTCTGGGGTTCACCCCCCTCTCCAACAGCCAGAGATAGTATCTCTTCATCATGGCCTCGGTAACATCCGCCAGCGCCGGGTCGGTATCGACGAAGATGCGCAGTTGGCTTAGGGCATTTCCGTAGTTGCGGCGCGTGGTGAGGTTCCTGTGGGCCAGGGCGCCGGGCCGGTAATGCTCTCGGAAGTAATGCCCCAGTGTCTTTCGACGAAATCGCATCCGCTCCGGCGTGTACATCCGGGGCCCGAGTTCAACGAGTTCCGACCCTCGCGAAGTTTTCCGCTCATGCAACCATCGGCGGATGAATCCTTCGCCACTCCGCACGGCGCGATGACGGGCGGAATCCTCGAGCGCGGGGCAACGGCAAATTGGACATCGGCCGTTGTGCCCGTCTGGGGCAGTGTGCCATTCAGTCGGCCTGGTTTTGGTGGGTGTGTCGGTCATAACGACGCCCTCCAATCTCCGGAGAGCACTGCCTCAGCTTGTTGTGCGTCCTGCAAAAGCCGGCCGCTTCCGTGGGCCGGAGGTTCTTGGCGACCAGTTGCCCGGCCGCGAACGTCGGGGGCGCATCCCAAAGTCGTTGGGGGCGCCAATCGTCGGGGACGGTCACCACGTACACACGCTGGCGACCTCTGAGGATGTGACCCATTGCTGGATCCCTTCTGCCGAGAATCGGCAAGAAAGACCAAAAGCCCGGCGACTCATTGTCTGGCGTCATACGAGCGCCCGGGGGGCCTTGCTCACGGCCAATGCCGATCATCGCTTGGCACACCCCGACAAGCCGCCGGGCTTCCGGTCTCTGACGTTTCAGGTACATCAGTAACCTCGTATGAGTTAGACGCCCGCATTAGAAACCGCCGGCCGGGGGTGTGTCAAGCGGAAAATCAGTTGTGGAAAATTTACCACCACTGTTGCCCTGCCCCCCGGGTGGGGTGTGCGGTGTCGCAGGTGGCGCCGCGGTTCCCCTGACCCCACGGCGGGAAATTCAGCTCTTGGGCTGTAGGGGCGCCTCGTCACCGCCATCCGGCCCGAACGTGCGAAATTGGCCCTCGCCAGCGTGCTGAGCCCCGGGAGAAAACCGATACTTTGCCCCCGCCACCGCCAGCCTCTGCCTCTGCTCTGGAGACAGTCGCCTCCGTAGCCTCGGCTTCATGATCTCCGCCACCTGGTCGAAGTGGGCGACGTCGAAGAGCACGTTGACCCCATCGTCGCCTTCTTGGGCCACCGTGGTAAACGGCAGAGCCTTGAGGCGGTTGGCAACCGGCCCTCGCCCGTTGGTGCATGCCGCAAGCTGAGAACCGCCCCACGGGCAAATGTGGCCATGCCGGCAGAGAAGCAATTGCAACCAAGGCTCCTCGGCCTTTCGGAACTCCGGCCGCTCGGCATAGTACGATTCGTCCACGTCGATCTTGAACCGGTCTCCGAATCGTTCCTTCAGATTGATGCAGTCAGGCATCGAAATCTCCTTGTTCATGTTCGATGGCGGTCAGGGTCTCGTCATCTGGTTCGTCCGGTTCGTCCAACGGGATCGACTCGTCCGGTTCCTTGTCCACCTCCAAGCAGATCGAGTGCCCGGGCCGCGGCGCCGGTGGCCGTCCGGAATACGAAGGCCCGCCGCAATACTTTTCAACCGTCGACTTCGCCACGCCGGAGGCGTTGGCAATCGCACGGACGGACATCCCATCGCGCCGGAGCCGGCGGAACTGGTCGATGATGTGCTGAGGGAGTGGATTCCCGCGATGCTCATCAGGGATCATCTCCGTCGACCTCCAAATCGAGCACGTTGCCCACGAGCGAGCGAGCCTGACGCCACCAATCCTTGGCAACCCGGTGAAGGATCTCCCGGACAATCTCCGCGGCCCCCTCGGGGTTTCCCACTACCCAGATGGGGAGGCCGTAACGCATTGACCAGGAAATCAGGCTGCCTCGGACGCTGGCCGGGCTAACGTCGGCACGCCAACCGCCCGCCATGATCTGGGGCCAGGTGCAAGCCAAGACCAGGGCCCTGACCGGGAAGCCCACCATGCGCTGCAGCTCATTCTCGAAAGGGCCTCGATCGCATCCGACGGAGCGGGCCAGGTCGGCGACGCTGCCCTTGTACTCGATCGCTGCGACACGCGGTAAAGCCAATAGGCCATAGTCGGCCGTGGGGCGATGTTCGATGACCGAAATCATCGGGCTGAGATCCAGCGGGTAGCCCTCACGGCGGTCGACCGAAACGCGGATGCGATCCAGGCGGGGCTCAGCAGGAACTTTCAATCGCGTTGTGGTGGCGGTGCTCATAGCTTCTCAAAAATCCCCGGCCGGCCTGCGGGTGACCGACCGGGGCACCGCGGACTTCCTCTACTTGAATCCATAGCCGATGATGGCGCCCTGCTTGGGGCGGAGGCGTTCGGTGCGCTCCCTCTCCACACGGGCAGGATCGGTGTCAACGGCGCTCATCGTGTACCGGTGCGTCATGGTCCCCAGACCCCACAACAGAACGGCTTGCCGCATGGCGTCGGTTGCGTCGCCCGCCTCGATAACGAGCGGATCGACGCTTGGCAGCTTGCTCCCGGGCGCACTCGGACGGCCGGAAACCTCGTAGGTTTTGAGTTCGATCATGCGCCTAACCTCCCACTACCGGTGTGCCGATGGATTGGTGACCTTGACGCCTGGCCTCTTGGGCAATCGCCTCTTGCTCCCGGCGAGCCGCCTCCTCGGCCTGCGTCTCGAAATTGATCGTGCGCCAATCGAGGACCATTCGATCGTGGGCGCGGATCGCGGTATCGGCCTCCATCGCCTCTTGCTGGAGCTGCTTGTACTGGCGGTCGACCGCCTCGTATTGCTCTTGGACTCGCTTGTGGGCGGCCAACTCCGCTTTGACTTTGGCCCGGGCCTGCTCCGTCTCACTACTTTCGAGCCTGTATTCCAACGCCTTGCCCTTTTTCAACTCGGCCTGGAGTTCGCCACGGCGTTTGAGCAACGGGGGCAAACGGCCCAACACCTCTTCGCGCTCGCGGGTGAGCACGTCAAGCCCGACCGCCCAGTCGACCGGCAGTGTGCGCCGGAGTTCGTTGGGAATCTGCGACGTGAGCCGCCGCCCTTCGCGGTCAAACGTGTGAGCCTCTTCGGCCGCCGCGCGATGTTTCGGCAAGAGCGGTTCAATCGCCGTTTCGTATTCGACCCTGAGCCGATTCAGTTCGCGCGCCAGTTCGTCGGCCGTGGTCTGCGCGGCGCGATGCTTCGCGCCGAGTTCTTGGGCCAGTTCGCGCTGCTCGACTGCCCAGAACCTACGGGCCTTGGCCGCGGCGACGTGTCTTTCCAAATCCTTCATGGAAAACCCGGCGGCG